>JBGVIG010000445.1:0-11826 GCA_045122995.1 Eubacteriales bacterium
CTTTGATGGTGTTGGCGATGGCGATGGCGGGATTGATATGTCCGGCGCTGCCTCCGCCTGCAAGAAGAACTTTCATTTGCTGTAACTGAACCTTTCCGAGGATTGCTCTGTTTTTGCGATTTGTTTTTCTCCCGAGGAGAAGCGTGAGATGGAAAGCACGATACCCATTTCTGCAAGTTGCATGACCAGTGCTGTGCCGCCATAGCTGAAAAAGGGAAGTGCGATACCTGTGGTGGGAATAGTGGTGGTCACCACGGCGATATTGAGAAGGGCTTGAATGCCGACTTTCATCACAAGTCCGAAGACGAGCATGGACGAAAAAACATCGGGTGCTCTTTTGGAGATGATATAGCCTCGCCAAATCAAAAGAAGAAAAAGGCCGACAAGTGCGAGCGCACCGATAAGTCCCAGTTCTTCACAGACGATGGCGAAGATGAAATCATTTTGCGGTTCGGGAAGCCAAAGTTGCTTTTGATAGCTTTTGCCGAGTCCCACGCCGAAAAGACCGCCGGAGCCGATGGCGAGCAGACTTTGATAAGGTTGCCAGCTACCCGATTGGATATAAAGTTCGGGGTGAAGCCAAGCGTCCACGCGCGCTTTCGTATAGTCTGTGAACAAAATGATGCTTGCCGCACCCGCACCAAACACGCTTGCGATCGCGCCGATCCACTTGATGCTTGCACCGGAAACGAAGATCATTCCCGCGCCGAGCAAGAACAAAATAATCGTAGCGGACATATGCTTTTCCAAAGCGACCGTGCCGCAAACGAAAACGACAAGACAAGCGGGGCAGAAAATGCCGTACTTGAACGTGTGGGTTTTATCTGCGAATTTGGATATGTAAAGAGCCAGCAGCAGAACAAGACCGAATTTCATGATCTCTGAGGGCTGGAACTGCACGACGTAAAGGTCTATCCAGCGACGTGCGCCGTTAACGGTGACGCCGATGCCCGGCACAAAAACGCACCACAAAAGCAGATAGCTGAAAACGAAGATGAGCCTTGCGTGCTTTTTCAAAAAGCCGTAGTCCACGACAGACATGCCGACCATGGCTAAAATGCCGAGTGCCGCCCAAACGAGCTGTTTTTTGATGAAATAAAAGGAATCGCCGCCGAGATTTGATTTCGCGTAGGCGTAACCTGCCGAAGACACCATCACCGAGCCAAAGCAAAGAAGCAAAAGCACGATGATGAGAAAAGGTTTATCCACGCCGCCGCGCACACGACGGATCTTGGTTTGCTCAGGCGCACCGAGCGCACTGAGAATCTCTCGAAAGGTGGATATGACGGGGATCTTCGTTTTTTTCTCTGACGTTTTTTGTGTTTGTTTTGTGTTCATAGGCACCTCTCTTATGCGAAGAAATAGGAAACCACGGAACAGAGAAGTGTGAGCCCTGCGGCAGCAAAAACGATGCTTGTTTCTTTCCAACCGCATTTTTCAAAGTGATGATGGATCGGCGCCATTTTGAAAAGGCGCTTTCCGTGGGTGAGTTTGAAATATCCGACCTGCAAAATAACGGACGCGGTTTCGATCACGAAAACAAGTCCGACAATGAGGATCACAAGGGGATTTTTCGCAATAAAAGCAAGTCCTGCGAGAAGACCGCCGAGAAAGAGTGAGCCTGTGTCGCCCATGAAGATGCGGGCGGGATTCCAATTATAAACAAGGAAACCGATACAGCCGCCGAAAGCCGCGCCGCCGAGGAACGTGAGCGCGCTGATGTTGCTCGAAAATCCCGTGGCGGTGACGCCGAGCGCTACAAAAAACGCTGCGACGACAGCGCTTGTCGTTGCACAAAGACCATCGATACCGTCGGTCAGATTGACGCTGTTATTGACACCTGTGAGCAGGAGAATGGCGATCAGATAGTAAAATACGCCAAGCTCCACCGTTTTCCCGATGAAGGGAATGACAAGGGAGGTATCGAGATATCCGAGTCCGCGCATGGTGAGAAGATACAGCACGGAAACGAGAAGCTGAAGAAGGAACTTTTGATAAGCGCGAAGACCTTCGTTTTGCTTTTTGAGAAGCTTGGCGCGGTCATCGATCCAGCCGATGAAGCCGAAAAGAAGTGCCATGCCAAGCGTGAGCCAAAGCTTTACCAGCTCCTCTTTTTCAAAAGCGAAAAAGGAAAAGAGCGTCGTTGTCAGAAGGATCGCACCGATGAAGAATAGTCCTCCCATCGTTGGCGTTCCCGCTTTGGAACGATGCCAGCGCGGACCGATCTCATAGATCGGCTGGTTCAGCTTTTTGCTGACCAGAACGGGTATGAATTTTTTTGATAGAATCACGGTGATAAGAAAGCTGAAAAGCACCGCGAGAGTAAAGATCAAAAACATAGCGCTCTCCGTTTATAAAAATTTGATGACGCGCTCAAGGGCGATGCCGCGGCTCGCTTTGAAGAGGATCGCGTCGTCTTTTTTGATATTTTCTTTGATGATGGCAGCTGCCGCTTCCGCGTCTTTTGTGTCTTCAATGACCGTGACGGAATTTTGGTCAAATCCGGTGTCAAGTGCGCCTTTTGCAATAAGCTTTGCTACTTTGCCGAAGGTGAAGATGTGTGCCACGCCAAGCTCTGCAGCCTTCTTTCCGACGCCGAGATGCGCTCTTTCGGAAACTTCGCCGAGCTCCAGCATATCGCCAAGCACCGCTACGGGACGGCGTTTTTTTGCTTTAGCGGTCTGCATGAGGACGGAAAGTCCTGCCGTCATGGATTCGGGACTTGCGTTGTAGCAATCCACGATGAACGTCATGCCATCATGTTCTTCGATATGCTGACGCATGGCGACAGGCGTAAAGGCGAGCAGTCCTGCGCGGATATTTTCTTCGGAAATGCCGAGAAGAAGTCCTGCGGCACAAGCAAAAAGCGCGTTTGCCACGTTGTGGCGGCCAACGAGCAGGATTTTCATATCCTGCAACACGGTGACACCGCGCACGCAAACGTCGAAAACGGTATTATCTTCAAAGGCGCGGATATTGACGGCGCGATAAAGCGCGGTCTTATTTTCAAGCCCTGCATAAACGATGGAAACGCCTTCGGGCTTGATGTTTGCCAGCAAAGGTTCATCGGCGTTAGCGATCAGCACGCCGCCTTTTTTCATACCGCTGACGATCTCCATTTTTGCGTCACGGATATTTTCACGCGAGCCGAGATGCTCGATATGTGAGGTGCCGATCGTGGTGATGACGGCGATGTCGGGCTTTGCCAAACCGGAAAGATATTCGATCTCTCCGCGGTGATTCATGCCCATTTCCAAGACCTCGGCGCGTTCTTCGGCGTTGAGTCTTAACATTGTCAGCGGCAGACCGATCTCATTATTGAAATTTCCTTTGGTGCTGTTCGTTTTATATTTTGTGTCAAGAACGGCGGAAATAAACTCTTTGGTCGTGGTTTTTCCCACGCTTCCCGTGACAGCGACGGTGACGGTATTGAATCTTTCTTTATAAGAGGACGCAAGTGCGCCGAGTGCTATGGTGGTGTTTTCGACGAGAACGGCAGGTGTGGTAAAACCTTCGGGCAGATGCTCCGCCACGACGAATGCGGTGCCTGCTTCTGCGGCTTTTTCGAGAAAGATATGCCCGTCAAAGGTTTCGCCTTTGATCGCAAAAAAACATTCGTCTGTTTTGACGGTGCGGGAGTCGAGAGAAACGCCGTGGACGATCAGCTCTTTTTCACTCGGATTATGGACCGTACCGCCCGTCATGGCGGCGATCTCTTCGATCGAAAGTCCGTTTTCTTGTAAACTGAAATACATTTTATTTTCCTTTGGTATTAAAAAATTCTTGCACGATCTTCTTTTCACAGAAGGGGTGCTTGCCGTCCTTTTCGTGGAGATAGGTTTCATGTCCCTTGCCTGCAAGGAGGACGGTTTCTCCTTTTTCTGCATGAGAAAGTGCGTATAAGATCGCGCTTTTCCGATCACAGATGACGAGATGGTTGTCTTTTTCCATGCCGTTTACGATATCCGAAAGGATCGTGTCGGGCGCTTCGCCACGCGGATTGTCGCTTGTCACGATGACAAGATCCGCGTAAGCTTCAGCGACCTTGCCCATCATGGCACGCTTGCCTTGGTCGCGCTCGCCGCCCGCGCCAAACAGCACGGTGAGCTTCTTTGAAACACATTTCAGGGAAGAGAGCGCCTTTTCTAAAGCGTCCGGTGTGTGCGCGTTGTCTATAAAAACGGCAATATCCCCCGTATCGGAAAGCTTTTCGAGTCTTCCTGTGGGGGCTTTCATCTGCGAGGCGAAAAATGGGAGCTTTTCTGCCTGAATGCCGAGCAAGGTTGCCGCGGAAAGTGCGGCGGCGGTGTTGTATACGTTAAAGCTACCGATGAGCGGCACCTTGATGTTTTGCGTTTCGTGCGCGGTTTTCCACGTGTAAGCGATGCCCGATGGCGTACAGCAGACGTTTTTCAAAGAAAACTCCGTATTTTCGTTTTGTGCGTAATAGTAAACGTCGCCTGCCGCGTGGAAAGCGACAGCTCTTGCCAGAGGATCGTCCCCGTTCAGAAGCGATATTTTTGCGGATTCAAAAAGGCTCGCTTTTGCTGCAAGGTATGCTTTTTCGGTTTTGTGATAATCTAGGTGATCACGCGAAAGATTGGTGAAAATGGCAAGCGCGAACGAAAGTCCGTGGAGCCGCCCCTGCGCGAGCGCATGGGACGAAGCTTCCATGATGACCGTAGTGACGCCGTTTTTCACCATGCTTTGCAGTGTTGGATAAAGGATCTCGGGGGGCGGTGTTGTGTAATCGGAGGGGGCGCTTTTTTCGCCGTCCGAACATTCCACCGTGCCGATAAGCCCCGTTTTTTCTCCGTTTTCACGCAAAATATTGCATAGCAATGTGGAAACGGTGGTTTTTCCGTTGGTTCCCGTGACCGCGACAAGACGAAGCGATTTTTCGGGGTGCCCTGTCTTTTCCTGCCAGAAAAGGGCATTTTGCAGACGGGATTTCGTGATGGAAAGGTCGTTTGTGTTCATAAATTCTCCTTGAATGGGATAGGTTTGATGCTTTTTACGACCTTTATTTTGACTTTTTAGTCTGTGACGGACATGTATCGGAATTCCACGGTGATGACCGTGCCTTTTGCGGCTGCGGTACCTCCCGCGATGGATTGTCTGATCGCGACGGCGCCTGCGACGCCTGTGGAACCCTCCAGGTGGATATTGAATCCCGCGTCAGCGAGCAGTTTATTTGCTTCTGCCGCCGTTTTGCCGAGAATATTGGGAACGATGGCAGTAGCTTCTTCACTTTCTTCGCTGGTGTAGAGGATCACACTTCCGTTTTCTTTGAAAAGCTTGCTTCCCGATGTGGGGACCTGGCGAATAACGCTTGTGCCGTTTCCGACAATCTCATAAGAAAGACCGGATTTGTTCAGACGGCTGATAGCTTCATCGAGGGACATGCCACGGAAATTCTGCAAGCTGATCTCCATGGCGGCAAGTTCGGCTTCCGTGTATTCGGGTTCGATGCCGAGATAGGGAAGCACGTCGCCAAGGAGCTTGGAAACGTAGGGCGCGGCAACGGTACTGCCGTAGAGAGAACCTTTTGTAGGCTCATCGACGATGATGATGCAGACGACCTCGGGATTATCCGCAGGTGCATAAGCCACGGTGGAAGCAATACGCGCACCACCCGTACCTTTTTCGGAGGTACCTGTTTTTGCGGCAACGGAATAGCCTTTGACACGCGCGTTTTTCGCACCGCCGTCACCCGAAACGCCCTCTGCGAGGATTTCGCTGATGGTGGAGGCAGTTTCTGTGCTGATGACTTGGCGGACGACGTTCGTGCCGAATGATGCGAGGGTATTGCCGTCATCGTCCACGATCTCTTTGACGACGTGCGGAGTCACGAGTGTGCCTCCGTTGGCTACAGCCGCAACGGCTGTGATCTGCTGGATCGCGGTGACGTTATAACGCTGACCGAAAGAATAAACCGCAAGGTCAACGCCGGACATATTTTCTTCGGAAACGTAGATGGAATCCGCCTCGCCGGGAAGATCAATGCCCGTCTTGCTATCAAGACCGAAAGCGGAAAAATAATCACAGAAGGTGGAAACGCCGATTCTTTCGGCAAGTTTCATCATAATAGGGTTGCAGGACTGCTGAAGACCGCCTGCAAAGGTGAGCGTGCCGTGTCCCGTGGTTTTGTGACACTTGATGGGGCGCGACCAACCGCTGACGATGTGCGAGCCCGTGCAGGTGAAGCGTTCACCGACAGTAGTAAGATTTTCTTCCAGCGCCATGGAGGTAGTAAAGATCTTGGAAGTGGAGCCGGGCTCATAAGTATCGGTCAGGCATTTATTGTTCCATGTGGAAAAAAGATATTCTGACGCTTTTTTCTTGTATTCTTCGGAATCTTCGCCGTAAAGCGCGGCGTATTCTTCCAAAAATTGATCATAATAATCGGGGAGTGTGCGAGGAGTGTTAAGGTCATAGGCGGGATAGGTCGCCATGGCATAAATTTCACCCGTGTTGGGATCCATGACGATGCCGCAGGCACGGGAAATACAACCCGATTCCACGGCGGCTGTTTCTAAATATTTTTCCAAATAGCTCTGGATCTTGTAGTCGATGGTGGTGACGAGATTTGCACCGTTTTCTGCGTCTATGTAAGTTTCATAGTTATAGGGCATAGAGCCGCCTTTGCCGTCTTTTGCAGCAAGGATATTGCCCGACGTGCCGGAAAGGGAGGTGTTGTATTGATATTCCAAGCCGTAAAGACCGCCGTCACTTCCGCAAAAACCGATGACGTGGGAAGCAAGCGAGCCGAAGGGATAGACGCGCGTAGTTTCCTCCGCGAAATTGATGATGGGGGCGAGGTCGTTTTCGTCTTCGTATTCCTCGAGATTTTCGAGAACAAAAGCACGAACGAGATCGGCGGTTTCTTTTTCCACCTTCTTTTTGATCGTACGGTCGCGGTATTTGCTCTTGCAGGCTTCTGTGTAAACGAAATCATATTCCACGCCTAGGATCTCGGAAAGTCCTTCGGAAACGAGCACACGGATTTCTTCGTTTTTCATTTGGCTCGGATCAATGAAGATACGCTCCGTTGTATAATTAGTGGCAAGGACAATGCCGTTGCGATCTTGAATTTGTCCGCGGGCGGCGTCGATGGGGGTTTCATAGATCATCTGTTCAAGGACGAGCTTTTGATAATGCTCGTGTCTGATGATCTGCAAATAGATCAGTCTGCCGATGATGACCGCCGCGAAAAAGGTGCAGAACGTAAAAAGAACAAAAGCGCGGGCGCGCATATTGCGGGACGGTCTGCCGATCAGGGAATTTTTCTTCCCGTTTTCTTTTTGGGGGTGAGATTGGTTCATTTTTGTTCGATATCCTTTCGTCCGGGCTCGAAATCTGAAAAGGAATCTTATTTTGTCATGCCGGTAGTTTATGTATATTTTTGCCCTTCTTTTTTATTCCTCGGAAGGGCATTTCACTTTTTGTTTTTTCGCGGATCAGCGAAAAAGACCTTCGATCTTTTTGATGATCGCAGTGAAGATATTCATCAAGGAATCGGAGCTTTCGCTTTTTTTGTTGTCGGTTGTTTCTGTCGCTTCGTTAGGCAAGATCACCTCTCTGCCGCCGTTTGCGACAAATCCGTTTTCTTCCGCGTATTGCTGGATCTCTGTAAAAGGATATTTTCTGCTGAATTCTCCCTCTAAATTATCTGCTTTTGCGGAAACGGAAACAAGCTCCTTTTTCATGGAGGCGATATCGGTGGAAAGCTCGGAGGCTTTGATCAAGGAAAAAACGAGCATGAGGAAAAGCGCCGTTGTGATGATAACGCCACCGACAACAGCGAAAGGAAACGGTGTCTTTTCTTCTGTTTTGACCGTTTCGTATTCGTTGCCGCCGAAAAAAGCATCACGAACGAAATCCACGATGATATTACCAAGTTTTTTCTTTTCTTTTTTCATCAGTATTCAAGACGCTCAACAATGCGAAGTTTGGCACTGTGAGAACGATGGTTATATTCCAGTTCTTCTTCAGAAGGAAGAATGGGCTTTTTGTTGATGAGCTTCACTTTCGGTTTTTTGCCACAGATACAAACGGGGTAGGAGGGCGGGCAAGTGCAACCCGTGGCAAGGGCGATGAATGCGCGTTTTGCAGCGCGGTCTTCCAGCGAATGGAAGGTGATAACGGCAATCCTGCCGCCTTCATTCAAATGTTCCGCAATAGCGGTGAGGGTCGGTTCGATGATGGAAAGCTCGGAATTGACCTCGATGCGGATCGCTTGGAAAACCTTTTTTGCAGGGTGATGTCCCACCGCGAGAAATTTTTTCGGTGTCACGCTTTTGATGATGTCCACAAGTTCAGTGGTGGTTTCAATGGGTTTTTCCGCTCTTGCTTTTACGATAGCGCCGGCGATGCGGGGCGCATTATTATCCTCGCCATAGTCAAAGATGATGCGGCGAAGATCGGCTTCGTTGTAAGTGTTGACAACGTCATACGCGGAAAAAGAAGCTTCTTCATTCATGCGCATATCGAGCGGCGCTTCTGCATTATAGGAGAAGCCACGCTCTGCGGTATCGAGCTGATAAGAAGAAACGCCAAGGTCGAGCAGAGCGCCGTCGATCTTTTCGATGCCGAGCTCGTCCAGAATGACACCGATATTGGAAAAGTTATTTTTTACAAAGATGATCTTGTCTTTGTATTCGGCAAGGCGTGTGGAAGCCGCCTCGATGGCACAGATATCCTGGTCAATGCAGATGAGTTTTCCTGTGTCAAGTTTTTTAACGATCTCAAGCGAATGACCGCCGCCGCCAAGCGTGCAGTCGACGTAAATGCCGTCGGGCTTGATCGCGAGTGCGTCGATGCATTCATAAAGAAGCACGGAAACGTGCGAAAAATTATGTTCCATGATAGATTCCTTTTTCATAAAAAATCAAACGCCGCCAAGCGTTGTTTTTCCGTTTGGGCGGCGAAAAACTGTTTGTTGTCTGGAGGGGTGATTTTTCTTGTGAAAAATCACAAAATTTTTTACAAAGATTTTTTTGATTTGTGAATGTTGTAATTGTGGAAAATGATGTGAATTTTGTGGAAAAGTTTGTGGAAAGTGTGGAAAACCACAAGTTTTCCAAAGGGTTATCCACCTACTATATTATAAAGAAAATGTGTGGAAAATGCAAGATTTTTTCAAAAAATATATAAAAAAGTTTCAATTTTGGTTTGTAACCAAACGATTTTGTCGGTGGTGTTGCCTTTATGTGGGAAATTTCAACATTCTCTTGCCAATATGTCAAAAATATGATAAAATATACAAAAATAATTTTTCCACCGAAAGGAACGGCTTTTATGAAAATCAATCAATTGCACGAAGAAAGGATCACGGAAATGCTCCGTGAGATGACGGTCGAAGAAAAAGTTGCGCAGATGCAACAAGTAAGCCCCGAAAGCTTTCAACCGGAGGTTTTTGAATGCTTCCGCGCGCTTGGCGGCGGTTCATTTCTTCACGTTCTCAGTGAAGGTGCGGACGAGGTGCGCGCAGACGCTGAAAAAACACGCATGAAGATCCCCCCGATCTTTGGTATTGATGCGATCCACGGGCATTCGCTTCTCAATGGCGCTGTGATCTTTCCTTCACAGCTTGCTTCGGCTTGCTCATGGAACACCGAGCTTATCAAAAAAATGGGTAAAGTGACGGCGGAAGAGGTGAATGCGGACGGTTTGGATTGGGCGTTTTCTCCTGTTCTTTGCATTGGACGAGATCCCAGATGGGGAAGAGTGGACGAAACCTTCGGTGAAGATCCGTATCTCATTGGCGAGCTTGGTGCCGCGATCGTGGAAGGCTATGAGGAAGATGGACTTATGGCGGCTTGTGTCAAGCACTATATTGGTTATGGCGAAGCTACAGGCGCGAGAGATGCTTATGACACCGAAATTTCTATGCGTAAGATCCGCGAAGTTTTCTTGCCCCCTTTCAAGCGTGCGGTGGAAGCAGGGGCGTCCACGGTGATGACTGCTTACGGTTCGATTTCCGGCACCCCGATGACGGTACATAAGAAGCTTTTGCGCGAGATCCTCAAGGATGAGCTCGGTTTTGATGGCTTTGTTGTGACTGACTGGTATAATGTCAACTCTTTGCGCACCAAACAGCGCGCGGTGGAAAGCTTTGATGACGGTGTCCGTCTTACGATCGAAGCAGGCAACGACATGAGTATGAACTCCCATAAATTTTATGATTCTGCTGTTAAGCAGGTGAAAGAAGGCAAGATCCCGATGGCGCTTATCGACGATGCGGTGCGAAGAATTTTGCGCATGAAATTTGCACTGGGCCTTTTTGATGAAAATAAAAAGCGTATGCCGAAGAGCGTAATCGGTTCGCCCGAACACATCGCTGTCAACAAGGCGCTGACAAGAGAAAGCCTTGTTTTGCTCGAAAATAACGGCATTTTGCCGTTGAAAGAAACGCCGAAATCCATCGCCGTGATCGGTCCCAATGCGGACGATATACGCGCGCAGTACGGCGACTGGACGTTCTTCAGTCACCCTGATGCGCACCCGAATGCTGTGCCTGCAGGTGACGTTTATACCGTGATTCGCGGTGTGAAAACGGTGTTTGCAGAAAGTGAAGTGCTTTATAACAAAGGATGTGACATCAAGAACGAAAGCGTCGAATCTTTGGACGAAGCAGTAGCGCTTGCTGAAAGTGCGGATATCGTGATCGCCGTGATTGGCGACTCTCTTGAGCAAAACGGTGAATGCAAAGATCGCGCAAACCTTGAGCTTTCGGGTAAGCAGAATGAGCTGATGCGCCGCTTGAAAGCAACAGGAAAGCCGATCATCACCGTTCTTGTCAATGGTAAACCGCTTTGCATCGGGGACGCTGTGAAGCATTCCGATGCGGTGATCGAGATGTTTAATGGCGGCGATCTTGGTGGACTTTGTGCGGCAGAGATGATCGCGGGTAAATTTAATCCGAGCGGTAAGCTTCCGATCTCTTTCCCGCGCGCGGCAGGACAAACGGTTTGCTATTACAATCAATACGCAGGCTGGCATGGCGGCAGATATATGGACGTAGATGCCGGAAATCTTTACGATTTCGGTTATGGACTTTCCTATACGAAATATGAATATTCCGCGCCGCAAATTTCTTCCCCGACAGCAAAAGCAGGGGATTTGCTGACGGTTTCTGTGGACGTGACGAACGTTGGTGAGATGGACGGTCAGGAGATCGTGGAAATGTATTATCGCGATGTGATCAGCTCTGTTTTGACACCGGTAAGACAGCTTTGCGGTTTTAAGAAAGTCTTTATCAAAGCAGGCGAAACGGTGCATGTGGAGCTTCCTTTGCGTGCAGATGATCTTTCTCTTGTGAACATTGATTGCGAGCGCGTGTTGGAACCCGGTGATTTTGAAATTTATGTTGGCGGCGGCTTGCACGCATTGAAGTCTGTAAATTTGAAAATCGAGAAGTAATTGGGACTCTGTCCTCTATTCGCAGGGCTTCGCCCCGCACCCCACCAAGGGACATTGTCCCTTGGAACCCAGTGAAGAGTTCCAAGGGGAGCCCCTTTGCAAGTTGCAAGCGCGGCACTTTTGCCGGGAAGTGGGGTAGAGCTACGCAAAAAGAAAAGAGTTTACGAAAAATCGTAAACTCTTTTTTGTTTTTGATTATTCAGCGTCAGCAGCAGCTTCTTCAGCGGGAGCTTCTTCTTTGTTGAGAAGTGCGCGGATAGAAAGGCTTACTTTGCAGTTTTCCATGTCGATGTCTGTGATCTTTGCATCAACAACCTGACCTTTTTCAAGAACTTCTGCAGGGCTTGCGAGTTTCTTGTCAGCGATCTGGGAGATGTGGATAAGACCGTCAACGCCGGGAAT
>JBGVIG010000446.1:0-2218 GCA_045122995.1 Eubacteriales bacterium
ACGTTTGTCAATGCAGAAGCCACGAGGAAATAAAAAGGACGCTGGGAATCACCGACCGCACGCAAAATACCTGCGCCGATGTTATAGATCATAAGACCAAGAATACCTGCGAAATAGATGATCAGATATTCCGTTGCTTCCACCATAACGGTGTCAGGCGTTTTCATAAAGCGAAGCATCGTCGGCACCATCGCAATACCGATGCCCGTAAAGAGTACCCCGAGAACAAGTGTCATGACAAAAGCGGTGTGAATGGTGTCATGCACCTTATCATAGCGCTTCGCACCGTAAAACTGCGAAATTACAACGCCTGCACCGCTGGAAAAACCGAGAAAGAAGCCGATCAAAAGGTTGATGATCGGACCGACGGAACCAACCGCCGCAAACGCCGCGTCACTGACGTAGTTGCCCACCACCCAGGAGTCGACCATGTTATAAAACTGCTGAAACACGTTACCGATCAAGAGCGGGATCGCAAAATTGATCAAATGTTTCGGGATACTGCCCGTGGTCATATCGACATCACGCCGACGACCGCCGAAAAGCTTTTTGACTGCCCCCATGATTTGTTACCGTCCTTCCTTATTCGTTAAATCAAAATACCGCTCAAATGGTCGATCTCGTGCTGAATGATCTGTGCTGTCCAACCCATGAAGATCTCTTCTTTAACCTTGAAGTCTTTCGTTTGATAACGTACTTTAATCATTTCATAGCGTTTCGTTTTGCGAACGCCCGAAAGAGATAGGCACCCCTCTTCCGTTTCAAATTCTCCCATTTTCACCATGATCACGGGATTAAACATTTCTTTATAAGTGTTTTTTTCACTGTCAAAAAACGCGATGATGGCTTTATTGACGCCGATCATGTTCGCCGCCATGCCAACACAGCCAGCCGCGTTGGCGCGGAGCGTATCCAAAAGATCGTTCGCCACAGCAAGATCCGCTTTGGTCGCAGGTGTCGCTTTTTGATGCAAGAAAAGCACGTCTTTCATAATAGGTCTGATCATAATGCCGCCTTGATCCTTTCCAAAATATCCGTATCTGCCGGACAAAATTCATAATTCGGTATTTCTTCTTTTGTGATCCAGGCAAGCCCTGCATGCTCCAAAAGCTGTGGCTCACCTTCTTCGATCTTCGCAAGAAAGAGCGTCAGATGCACCGTGATGTCCGGATATTCGTGTGTCACTTCCGTGAAGACCTCTCCCACCGAAACGGTGATGGCAAGCTCTTCCCTGCACTCACGGATCAATGCTTCTTCTTTGGTTTCACCTTTTTCCACCTTGCCGCCAACGAACTCCCAAAGAAGTCCGCATGCTTTTTCTGCAGGACGGCGGCAGATCATAAATCGGCCACCTTCCACAATCAGTGCGGCGACCACTTCCGTATATTTTTTCATTGAAGGATCCTTTTTTAGAAAATATTTCTGTTCATTTCGTTTCTGCGACTGAGAAGCGAACCGATAAACGTAATGACAACAGCAACACCGGCAAAGATCGTGATCAAACTGATAACACTCGTCCAGTCAGAGCTGTTTTCCGCAATCACACCAAGGCCATATGTACTGCAAACGCTACCTGCATAGCAGCAAGCATCAAGAAACGCCGAGAGGCTGCCAACGTTACCGTACTGACGCACGCTGAACGGAATGATGCTCGTTGTCAGGTTTGCGATCGAGCAGATCATGAAATACATCAAAGCAAAGCAAACAACCGTCGTCACGAGAGAACGTGCAGGATAGAAAATAACGATCGCAAGCAACGACAATGCGGAGATCAGGAAAAATACACTTTCGAGGAAAAGATTGCCTTGCACACGCTTTTTCAGTGCTTTCACAAGGAAAGCGCCGAGAATGGAAAGAAGCGGCAGGATCATGGTCAAAAGA
Organism: Eubacteriales bacterium; assembly: GCA_045122995.1. Taxonomy (GTDB): domain Bacteria; phylum Bacillota; class Clostridia; order Oscillospirales; family CAG-272; genus QALR01. The sequence continues at coordinate 1,882 of JBGVIG010000446.1, forward strand.
ATGGAAAGCGAAGTAGTCACGCCAAAGTCCTCACGAAGGATCGTGGGGAGCCAGTTTACGACACCGTCACGGATAAATGCCGCGCCAAATGCACCGAACGCCGCAAAAGCCAAAACGGAGCAGAAGGTCGCCGTATAAAGACGGAACTTTTTATTTTCCGTACCGGCGGAAGCCGCCACTGCAGGAACAGATACTTCTTCAAATTCTGCACCTTTTCCGTGGAATTCATGCTCAATGTGACGAAGGCTGAAGAAATATGTCAGACCAACTGCAAAAACGAGTGCTGCGATCGTGCAGAACGTCACGCGCCAAGAAATATTCAGCGCCGCCATCAAAG
>JBGVIG010000447.1:0-2724 GCA_045122995.1 Eubacteriales bacterium
AATAAAATAAAATGTTAAAATTTAGCCATGGCTAACCAAAAAGTTAGCCATGGCTACTTCTTGACTATGCCATAAAAGCGTGGTAAAATACCAAGGACTAGGGAGCGTCGGCTCTCTAAAAAATTTATAAAGAGTTAGCGAGCCCTAACTCTTTGAATTATTTGGTCAGCAAGGGCTGACCCGAGGAGGCTATTATGAAAAAAATTTTGACGTTGATGCTTACCATTGCGATGGTTTTTCTGTGTCTTTCGGCAACTTCCTGTGGGGAAGAAAAGGTGACGGTTTCCCGTTCTTTTGTTGCGGGATATGAGAAAACGGTTGCGATGGGTGCATCTGAAGTTCAGATGAGCGGCAGAGTTCTGATGAACCTCAACAGCGATGGCACGCTTGACCTTTACGTCGGTTTTCTCGGCATGGGTTCTCACGAAACCGCTCATTACACAGGCACCTATACGCTTGGTGAAAATGAAGAATTCGATGAAACTATCAGCTTCACCTATACTTACGGTGAAGGCGAAGGCGAACGTGCTACCGTCAGCAATGCTGTGATTCTTGACAGCATTTTCAAAACACCGTTTTACATGATCACTTCCATGACTTCCACCGATGTTAGCTTTTATGAAACTGCGCCCATTGGCACTGACGGCGATGTTTACGTCGGCTATCTGGCCAAGAGCGGTGGCATGGGTTCAATGGTTTACGCTTATGCGTTGAACATGAAGGAAGACAGCACGTTCGAAGTCGGCATCATGCAGATGGCAAGCGTTATGCACGTTTGGGATAAGAGCGTGGGAGCTTATACCGTTGATGGCAGTAACGTTACTTTCTCTTATGACGTGATGGACGGTGAAGGTGCGGTGGCAACCGCAGATTACACTTCTGAGGGTAAAGACTTGACAGAATCCGGTCTTACCTGCGGTTTCAATATTGCGCAGACAACAGTTCGTGCGTCTGATGCAGCGTTTATCAGAGTGAAATAATTCAAATTAACATGACATAAGGAGATTTTATTATGGAAAGAGCAAGACTCGAAACAGGCGAACTCAACAGATTTTTTAACTGGGCGTATAGAACCCGCGGTAACACCGTAAAAGCGCTCGCAGAGGGCAAAATGATGTCCCCCGAAAAGATTTTCCTTTCTTTCACCTCTCACGATCCCGTTTTCATCAGCAATGGTCCTGCAGGGCTTAACGGCTCCGTAAAGGGTATCGGTTTTATTCCCAAGGAAGAATATCTTGAAGAAGCGCTCGCAGCTTATGTAGCGCATATCAAGAGCTATGATCCCGAAGACAAGACCTACAGCGACAGAGGTCTTAAGCTTCTCATGAAATGGCTTTATTCCGAAGAAGCAGAAAAGACTGTGGATTTTGAACACATCTACAGCGTGGAAATGGCATTCAAGCACAGCTGGGCAAACTATCAGGTAAATCCCGAAGCGACACTCCTTTTCTATCAGCCCCCGATGCTTTCTTATGAAGTTCGCGGCAAGATGGAGATCGTCGGTGCGCACAACGAGCTTGGTAGCGTATCTCCCTTCGAACTTCCTCTCATTCAGCAGTTCATCAACGCACAGCACGACGTTTACCACGTTCCCAACATCGAGCGCTGGGTAACACGACCTGCATACAAATTCACCGTTGAAGAGATCTTTGACAACTCTGCAAACAAAGTTGGCTTTGGCACACAGATCCCGTATTAAGCTATGAAAAAGATACTTTCTGTTTTACTTTTGATCTCACTTGTGACGGCAATGTTTTCCGCCTGCGCGGTGCGTGAAGATAAGTATGCAAATTCGCTCCGTATCGGCACCACAGCGCTCCCCAAAAACTTGAATCCTTATTCTTCCACAGCGTCCTCCTCTACGTTTTTTGTAGATCTTTTCTATGACACGATCCTTGGTAGTGCGGCAACACCTGTCGGTTATGAAGAGGGCAGTACGTATACATTCCCTGACGGCTCCGTTTATACCCCTGTAGACACGGAAAAGAATCCGCTTGCTTTCACAGACGGTCTTTTGGAATATGAAGGCGCGCTTCTCAAGGAAGAGGGCAGCGTATACGGCTATGAATATTTCGATCCCACCGAAGAGCAGTGGAAGGAACAGTGTGAAAGAGAATCCGTCGTTTTCGGCGTTGACGAAAACGGTAACCCCATTAACGAAACCGAAGAAGAATTTTTGGAACGCGCACTGATCACCGTTCCGAAAACAAACTGGATGCGTTTTCGCTTTAAGGTGGCAGAAGGTTATTCGTGGAATGACGGTACGCCTTTTACCGCAGAAGATATTAAATTTACATTTGACTACATCATCAAGCACGCAGGTGCGCTCGGTTCTCAGGCGTATTTCCTGACGGACTACTATCAGAGTGAAGTGGTTGACGGCGATTTTGTTTTCATTCTCGCAAGCAACAACTACACTTCCATGAAATCTGTCTGCAACTCTATCGTGATTTTGCCCAAACACATTTGGCAGACTATTCGCACGCCTGCGAAAGAAAAGAACCTTTCCCCTGTCGGCACAGGTGCTTATTACATCGCAGAGGGTGACTATATTGCGGATAGCACAATCACCGTAACCTTCCGCGAGGATTATAACGAAAAGCTTACCAAGGAAATGTTCGCTTATGAACCGATCCGTAATATTTCTGTGATCCTGATGAGCAACGAAGACGTTTTGATCAATGCTCTTCGTGAAGGCAGTATCGATCTTATGATGGATAGCGT
>JBGVIG010000448.1:0-32582 GCA_045122995.1 Eubacteriales bacterium
GAAATGGCTTGCGCTGTTCACGGCACAGACGCTGACGAACTCGTAAAGAAGCTCAATGAGCATTTTGCAAACAAATAAGAACCTCGTCTGTCCCTTTGCCCCAAAGCAAAGGGACAATCTGTATACAGCAAATAAAAATTCAACATTAGATCATTATAAGGAGGTACGCTTATGAAGCGAAAACTTGATGACCGTCTGCTTGCGGTCGCGGGCTGTGTCAGCGAAGGTGCTTATCTTGCCGATATCGGCACAGACCACGCATATCTGCCCATCTATCTTATGGAAGAAGGAAAAATCATAGGCGCTGTTGCTTCCGATATTCATAAAGGTCCCTTGGAACGCGCCGACATCAACATACGCGAAGCTTCTCTTTCAAACAAGATCGCAACAAAGCTCACAGACGGGCTTCGCGGCATTGAAGATTATCCCGTCACGGACGTTGCCATCGCCGGCATGGGCGGCATGATGATCGCAGGGATCCTCGAAGCGGCACCGTTTGTAAAAGAACGCGGCACAAAGCTCATTCTTCAGCCGATGCAGCACATTCCCGAATTGCGTGAATATCTCGCAAAAAACGGCTATTCCGTGACAAAAGAAACCGGTGCGATCGCTGACGGCAAGATCTATCAGATCATCTGTGTCGTCTACACCGGGAAAACAGAAACCTACACAGAAACCGAGCTTCTCCTCGGTAAATATAACATCACGCACAAAGCAGAAAACGCAGACTTTTTCCGCGCGCTCTGCAATCGCCATCTCGATATGCTGGCAGATAAGATCCGCGGCATGGAAAAAGGCGGCTGTGACGCATCACACGAGAAGGCCCTTTGGGACGCGATCAAAAAGGAAAGTGAGTTTTAACCCACTTTCTTCTTTATCAAAATTTCAGAAAAAAGAAAATCCAATTTTATAAAAAAGGAGGTTCCCTCATGGCAACCGTTATCGAAATCTACGAAACACTCGACGAACTTCTTCCCCGTTCGCTCTCTCTTTCTTGGGATAACGACGGACTGATGGTTTGTCCCGATCCTGATCAGGAAGTTGGCACCATTCTTTTCGCACTCGACATCACCGATTCCGTTGTGGAATATGCAAAAGAGATCGGCGCAGAGCTCATCATTTCTCATCACCCCCTCATTTTTTACGGCATCAAGCACATGGACGGCAAGGACGCAACCTCCCGCAAAGTGATTGAGCTCATCAAAAACGGCATTGCCGCAATGAGCTTCCACACGCGTCTTGATGCGGCAGAAGGCGGCATCAACGATCAGCTCGCTGAAATTTTTGAGCTTTCCGACGTGGAAGCCTTTGGCGTAGAAGGTGATACCACCGCAAGAGTCGGCAATCTTCCCGAAGAGCTTTCTTTTGAAGATTTTTGTGAGCTCGTCAAAGAGCTTCTCGATGCTCCTGTCATCACAGCGGCAAAAGCTTCTGACACCGTGTCCCGTCTGGCACTTCTCGGCGGCGGCGGCAAAGATTATATCTACGCAGCAAAAGAAACAGGCGCTGATGCTTATCTCACGGGCGAGGCGAGCTACAACGCGATCCTCGACGGTGGCGAAAACGGCATTTCCGTCATCGCCGCAGGTCACTACCATACAGAGTGGTGCTTCCGCGAATACTTCAAAAAAGTCCTTGGCGATGAATTTGAATACGTGGATTTCCCGCTCGGATATGAACTTTATCACGCCTAAAACAAACTTCTCACCGTATTATTCTTGACAAAATCTGCACTTTGGTGCATAATTATTATGTAGAAGTACGGATTTCATAAACAAAGGAATGTTTCCCATGATTTTACAACCTAAAGATACAACGCTCGCTTACCGTTGCCCTGAATGCGGCAGCACTGTTTTCAGTGTGGTCGGCGCGCTTGCCCTCTCGGGCGATATTATCAAACTCAAATGCAGCTGCGGCGGCTCGGAGCTGATCCTTGAAAACATCGAGGACGACAAGATCCGTCTCACCGTTCCTTGCGTGTTCTGCCCCACTCCCCATCGCTATGTCGTTTCCCGTAAAGTCCTCACAGGACGTGAGCTTTTCACATTCCCTTGTGCATACTCGGGTGTCGATATTCTTTTCGTTGGCTCCAAGGGTTCCGTCATGAAAGCGGTCGAGATCTCCGATAAAGAAATCGCAGAGCTGATCGACGAAACTGAGCTTTCGGGCGTAAGAAATGCCAACGAAGGCGATAATCTTTACGGCGACGAGCATATCCGCGACATGATCCTTTTCGTGCTGGGTGATCTTGCCGAAGAAAAAGCGATTTATTGCGATTGTGAAGACGGCGGCGATTTTCTCGTGGAGCAAACACGCGATAGCGTCGTGATCTCCTGCAAAACATGCGGCTGCAAAAAAGAATTTTCCTGTGCCGGCACCAGCATTGAAGCGCAAGCGCTTTTTGATGCCGCAAAGCTTTATCTCAGAAAACCGTCAGACGAAACGTCTGATTAAAAAAGAAAATTAAAAATAATTTATTTTGGAGGATATTACCAATGAGCAAAATTGTATGTTTTGGCGAACTGATGCTCCGACTCAATCCTGCAGGTTATTTGCGCTTTGAGCAGGCAAACCATTTTGAAGCAAGCTTCGGCGGCGGCGAAGCAAACGTAGCCGTTTCCCTTGCACACTTCGGTATGGACGCTGCATTCGTTTCCAAATTCCCCAAGCACTCCATCGGTGACATGGCGATCCGTTCTCTCCGTGTAGAAGACGTTAAAACCGATAAGATCGTTCGCGGCGGCGAAAGAATGGGTATCTACTATCTCGAAAAAGGCGCTTCTCAGCGTCCTTCCAAGGTTATTTATGACCGCGCATATTCTTCCATCGCTATGGCAGAACGTGCTGACTTCGATTGGAACTCCATTCTCGACGGTGCTGAATGGTTCCACTTCACAGGTATCACTCCCGCGCTCAGCGATGCTGTTGCTGAAATCACTCTCGATGCGCTCAAAGTCTGCAAAGAAAAAGGCATCAAAGTAAGCTGCGACCTCAACTTCCGCAAGAAACTCTGGTCCAGCGAAAAAGCAGGCAAAGTAATGGGTGAGCTTTGCAAATACGTTGACGTTTGCATCGCAAACGAAGAAGATGCTGAAAAAGTATTCGGCATTAAACCCGACCACAACGACGTTGAAGGCGGAAAACTCAACCGCGAAGGCTACATCGACGTAGCAAAGAAACTTTCCGAACGCTTCGGCTTCGAAAAGGTTGCGATCACACTTCGTGAAAGCATCTCTGCAAATGACAATAACTGGGCAGCAATGCTCTATGCTGACGGCGAAGCATACTTCTCCAAGAAATATGCTGTTCACATCGTTGACCGTGTAGGCGGCGGTGACTCTTTCGGCGCAGGTCTTATCTACGGTCTTATGAACGGTTATGACAGCCAGAAGACCATCGAATTTGCTGTTGCAGCTTCCTGTCTCAAGCACTCCATCGAAACCGACTTCAACTACGTTTCCGTAGACGAAGTTTCCACTCTCATGAAGGGTGACGGTTCCGGCCGTGTTCAGAGATAATCATCTGACCAAATGACAAAAACCACGGGAATATCCCGTGGTTTTCTTTTTGTGACTCCGCCCCAAATCTCGCAAAAGGGACAAGTCACTTTTGAATCCCCCCCAAGACAGAACCGAATAGCTGTAATCCAAAAAACAAATAATCATATCCTTCCCTTTCATTGGGATCCCCAAGGGATAAGTCCCTTGGGCAGGTGCAGGGCAGAGCCTTGCAAAAACAAAAAGAGCGGAAAACCGCTCTTTTCTTTATTTTTCTTTTTTCTTTGCTTTTTGAGCAGCACGCTCCGCGGCTTCCTGTTCTTCCCGAAGCTCTGCTTTTTCCTTTTCGTAAGTATTGGTAATATGAAAAACATCTTCCGCTTTACCGAGAATAAAAATGTGATCGCCATTTCCAAAACGATAATCCGCACCGGGAAGAGGACGCATCTCGCCACCAGTTTTGACGGAGATAATGTTGACACGATAGTTATTACGAATATTCAGTTCCGAGATCGTTTTTCCCTCCCATGCCATCAGCGCAGGAACCTCATAAATAGAATACTCTTTCGTTAGCTCAATATAGTCAAACACGTTGTTTGCATTATAACGAATCGCCAAATTTTCCGCCATTTCTTTTTCGGGATAAATGACCTCGTCTGCGCCGATCTTCAACAAAAGATTCGCTTGAATATCACGTTTTGCTTTTGCCACGACGTATTTTGCATTCAATTCCTTAAGCAGCGCCGTAATAACAAGCGAAGATTGAAAATCCGCACCGATACAAACAAAACAAATGTCAAAATGATGCACACCAAGTGAACGCAAGACACTTTCATTGGTGCAATCTGCAATCTGTGAATCTGTAAATGACATCGAATAGCGTTCAATGATGCTGACATCTTTATCAACGATCATAACGTCGTTGCCCAAATCAAGCATCTTTTTTGCAAGATGTCTGCCAAATCTTCCAAGACCGATTACAAGTATGGATTTCATATCTATATACCCTCTTTAAATATCTCTTTCTCAAAAAATTAACCGACAAGAACCTTTTCTCTGGGGCGCCTGATATCAGGTACGACGCTTTCTGTAGAAAATGCAAGCGCAAACGTCAATCCTCCAACACGACCCACAAACATTAGAAGCATTAAAATAACGCGGGAAAAACCCGACAACGAAGGCGTAAGTCCCATGGTGATACCAACCGTGCCGATCGCAGAGCTGACTTCAAAAAGAACGTACTCCAGATCCACAGGTTCCACCGCTACGATCACTGTCGACACAACGATCGTAAGGAGCATATAGATACCCGTAATCGCCGCCGCTTGCTTAACCGTTTCATCGTCAATGCGCTTTTTGAAGATCTCGATGCCTTCTCGATTGCGAATACTTGCCGCAACATTGAGCATAACGATCAAGATCGTAGTGGTTTTCATACCGCCCGCCGTGGAACCGGGGCTGCCGCCGATCAGCATTAAAATCACGGAAAGCATACTGCCACCATCGGAAAGCGCCGCTTGGTCAACGGTATTGAACCCTGCCGTGCGCGTCGTCACCGATTGAAAAAACGATGCCAAAATCTGTTCACCGAGCGAAAAATCCTTCATGGAATCATTTCTTTCCAAAATGAAAAAACCAAGTGCGCCGGCAAGGATCAAAAATACTGTCATCACCAAAACGATCTTTGTGTGCAAAGTATATTTTTTGAAGCGAAGCTTGCATTTTAAGATATCTGACCAGACAAAAAAACCGACGCCGCCAATCACGATAAGCATCATGATCACAATCTGCACCATGGGATCGTCACGGAAAGTTGTCAAAGAGGAATACTGACCATATTTCCCCATAAGGTCAAAGCCTGCATTACAAAAAGCGGAAACGGAATGAAAGACCGCATTATAAAGACCTTCCCAAAAACCCATGCGTGGAATAAAACGAACGGCAAGAAAAATAGCGCCTGCCCCCTCAAAAATGGCCGTGCCGAGCAGGATCTTTTGAATCAAAGACATAACGCCATCGAGCTGATAGTTCCCCGAAGACTGCATCAGAAGCTTTCTTTGGTGGAGCGTGATGCGACGATGCGTGACAATGGCGAAAAGTGTCATAATGATCATAAAGCCCAGACCGCCGATCTGAATCAAAAGGAGAATGATAAATTGCCCGAATAGACTCCAGTGCGTATAAGTATCCACCACAACAAGACCCGTAATACAAGTTGCACTCGTCGCCGTAAAAAGTGCATCAAAAGGGTGTGTCCATTCCCGTGTCACAGAAGAAATCGGCAAGCACAAAATAAGTGCACCCACAATAATCACGCCGAGAAAACTCAGCACGATAAGCTGTGTATAGCCCAGTTTTCGTTTCTTTATCTTCAAGACCTTTCCCCCCCATACGACCGTTCGATTTGCATTTTTTGCCATTCTCCTTTATTATATCACCAATACGCCCACTTGTCAAGGAGTGGAAGATTGACAACCACCCTTGATTCGGGTATAATAATAAACAAGATTCCGCGAGGATTTTTCAAAAAGGAGATATCTTGATGAACAAGACTGCTAAAAAAAGAGTTTCCAACTGTGAAACGTGTATGTATTACGATTACGACGTAGATTACGATGCCTATATCTGCACGGCAAACCTCGACGAAGACGACCTGGAGCGCTTTGTGAAAGGTGCGAACAGCTATTGTCCCTACTATCGCTTCTACGATGAATACAAGAGCGTGCAGAAGCAGAATTGATCGACAGCGCCTTGACAAACAGAGGATTTTGTGATATACTGTATTATAGATTTTGTTAAAGGAAGGTGAACTTGAAATGGACGACAGTGGCGATAGTACAGATAATACTTGCTTTTGTCTTGCATTTCATTTGATTTCATAAAACATTTCGACCGTAAGTCTATGGTTTTTCCATAGGCTCGGTCGTTTTTTCGTTTTTATATAAAAATCAAATGAACAAAACATTATTTTAAGAAAGAAAGGTTATTATCATGTTTGGTGCAATTCTTTTGCAAGTTATTCTCATTTTCTTAAACGCGATCTTCGCAAGTGCGGAAATCGCTGTCATCTCCACAAACGAAGCAAAACTCGAAAAGCTTTCCGAGGAAGGAAACAAAAAAGCACGCACTCTCCTCAAATTAAAAGGAAACTCTTCGAAATTTCTCTCCACCATTCAGGTTGCCATCACCCTTGCAGGTTTTCTCGGCAGTGCGTATGCCGCAGATAACTTTGCCACCCCTCTTGTGGGACTTCTCCTTGCGCTTGGCGTAAAACTCCCCGTGGAAGCGCTCACCTCCATTTGCGTATTTGCCATTACGCTCATTCTCTCGTATTTCAGCATCGTTTTCGGTGAACTTGTTCCCAAAAAGATCGCCATGAAGCATTCCGAAAAAATGGCTCTGATGCTTGCAGGACTTTTGCTTTTTGTTTCCCGTGCATTCGCTCCCTTTGTCTGGATCCTCACCAAGTCTACGAACGCCACGCTTCGTCTTTTCCGCATCAACCCTGATGACGAGGAAGAAGAAGTAACCGAAGAAGATATTCGTATGATGCTCGATTCCGGCAGTGAACAAGGCACCATTGACAGCATGGAAAATGAAATGATCAAAAACATTTTTGAATTTGACGATATTTCTGTCGGTGAAGCTTGCACACACCGCCGTGATGTGCTGTTTCTTCATAAAGAAGACGGTATCGAAGAATGGAAAAAAGCGATCAGTGAAACTCGTCACAAATATTATCCCATTTGCGATGAAAATGCAGACAACATCATCGCCGTCCTGGACGCAGGAAAATTCTTCCGTGAATCATTTGCTAACGCAGAATGTGCCATCTGCGAAGCTTCTGACAAGCCCTATTTCGTCCCTGAAGCAATGAAAGCTGACGTGCTTTTCAGCAATATGAAAAAAACACGCAATCACTTTGCCGTTGTTATCGACGAATACGGCGGTACCAGCGGTGTCATCACCATGCATGACTTATTGGAGCTTCTCGTAGGCGACATCAGCGCCAAAGATGATACCGTAAGCATCACAGAAATCGAAAAGCTCAATGACACACAGTATCGTGTCGCAGGAACTGCCTCTCTTGACGCCGTTTGCGATAAGCTGGGCATTCACATCGAATCCGAAGACGTCGACACTTTCGGCGGTTACGTCATCTCTCTTCTCGGCTTCATTCCTGAGGACGGAACCACACACGAGCTGGAAACCGAGGAGCTTCACATTCAAGTGGAACCCGTGGACGATCACCGTGTTGTATTCACAAAAGTCACGATTAAGGAAAAAGAGTAATTTCTAACGATACATAACAAAAAACGCAGGCAATGCCTGCGTTTTTCTTTTTTTAATCTGTTCTGAGTGCCACAACGGGATCTTTCTTCGCTGCCATGCGGGAAGGAACAAGACCTGCGATGAGCGTCAATATGATGCTGAGTGCCACAAGGATCACAGCACCGCCAACGGGAAGGATCGCATTGAGGATACCAATGCCCGTAACTGCGTGCAAGATCGGGTTCGCGATCAAAATCAGCAGCAAGGTAATGCCAATACCAAGCGCGCCTGAAATAAAGCCGACGATCGCGGTTTCCGCATTGAATACACGGGAAACGTCCTTCTTCGAAGCACCAATCGCACGAAGGATACCGATCTCTTTCGTTCTTTCCAAAACGGAGATATAGGTGATGATACCGATCATGATCGACGACACCACGAGAGATACGCCGACAAAGGCGATCAACACGTAAGAGATCGCGTTGATGACTGTAGTAATCGAACTCATAAGGATCTTCACGTAGTCCGTGTAAGAGATCTTGTCGGTTTCGTCCACGCCATCGTTGTAAGCGGTGATCAAAGCCGCGATCTCGTCTTTATCTTCAAAGCTTTCCGCATAAATGTTGATAGCGGAAGGAGATTCCGCATCTACATAACCAAGAAGCTTCAGATTCTTTTCATAAGTGGAATCCGAAACAGTTTTCGGCATATAGGTTTCATGAAGCACAGCAAGCTCTGCTTCGGTGTAAACCACAAGAGAAGCATCAAACGCCATGGCAAGTTGGTCTGCCGTCATCGCACCGAGCGCTGTCTGCACCTCAAGTGCATAATTTGCCACGATCTGCTGTTTTGCCGCATTCGCCACCGCACCAAAAAGCTCTTCATCGCTCATGCCTGCGATATAGCCCTTGATCTGTGTCGTGTCGGTAATGCCCATTTCTGCGGCATACATCTGAATGACCATTTCCTCAAGCGCTTCTCTGGTGTACTGCGCAACGTACTGCTGCGCTGCCTTTTCCAACTCATCTTCGGGCATGACAGAGCTGATCTCTGTATAGATCGCTGCCTTTTCCGCGGTGGTGAGTCTTGAAAAATAGGAAAGAATTTCTTCCGCTTTCTCAGCGTCCGTCAATTCTTCCTCGTTTTCACTCTTGAATTTAAGTCCTGAGAGAATATCCATCGTGGGATTTTCCATCTGCTCTTTCACGATCGCGCTCTGTGCCGCATGTTCGATGGCGTATTCTGTGAGCGCGGAAGTATAGCCGATGGAGCCCGTCATCATGGAAGCAACAGCGTCCTTATCGGGACGGATAATACCCGAAACCGTCAGCTCCAAGCCTTTTTCAGAATCGTAAAGGAATTTCATGCCAGCATCTGTCGCGGAAAGATTGGTGTAGGTGCCGTCAGCATTTTTCTGATAGAGATCGGAAGCTAGGAAAAGCTTGAAGGTCATATCACAAATTTCTTCATAAGACCAGCTTTCCGTTTTTCCTTCTTCGGTTTTGCCTTCCATGGATTCTTTCATAGAGGTCTGCATTTCTTCCGTAGTCTTCAAACCAAGAACGTAAAGCGCCACATCGGAAAGCTCATTATTTTCATCGACAACAAGTACGATCTCATTATATTTTTCCGGCATATGACCGTAAAGTACGTCATATTGATCCGCAAAAAGATCACTCACAAGCGCACCATCTTCTCCGGGAAGCATTTCTTCCCAAATGTCATATGCGGCAAAGCTGCTTGCGTTTGCTTCCATCATCTGAGCGGAAGATGCCGCGTCGCCGCCCGCCATCAGCTCCTGCATCAGCGCCGTCAAGTCGCTTTTTACGATATCGCCGTTTTTATCTTGAGTATAAAGATGAAAATCCATATCGTAAGTATAGCGGATCGCGCTGACGAATTCATCAAATTCGGGCGTATTTTCCAAATATTTTTTGAAAGCGGTAAGATTATTTTTCTGCACCGTGGTGTTGGAAAGGGAGCTCATCAGCTCATACATGATACGATTCGCATAGACCGCGTCAAGCTCATGCTTTTGCTCGGTGGCAGAGGTGTTCGCGCTCATCATCGTGGTGATCAGTCCTGACATATCCACCGTTTCCGCTTGAAGCATGATGGGATAACTGGATAGCGTATCTTCCTGCACACGGTTGATATACGCGGTAACACCATTGGAGATGGAAAGGATCAGCGCAATACCGATAATACCGATCGAACCCGCAAAGCTTGTCAAAAATGTTCTGCCCTTTTTGGTGCGCAGATTGTTCAGTGAAAGCGCAAGTGCCGTGCCAAAGGACATCGTGCGGTTTTTAAGGCGTTTTTCTTTCTTTTTCTTGAGAGATTCTGTTTTCGGTTCTTCCTCTTTAGGTGCAACATAAGGATCTGTGTCACCGATGATCTTACCGTCCAGAATACGAATGATACGGGTAGAATATTTCTCCGCAAGCTCAGGGTTATGAGTAACCATGATGACAAGGCGATCTTTCGCGACCTCCTTGAGCATTTCCATGATCTGTACGCTGGTTTCCGAGTCAAGCGCACCGGTCGGTTCATCGGCAAGCAAGATTTCAGGATTGTTGACAAGCGCACGCGCAATGGCAACCCTCTGCATCTGACCGCCCGACATCTGATTCGGACGTTTATAGATTTCGCTTGCAAGTCCCACCTTTTCCAAAGCATCTTTGGCGCGGCGGCGACGTTCTGCCTTTGAAATACCGGAGATCGTCAGCGCCAGCTCCACATTGGCAAGAACACTCTGGTGAGGAATGAGATTATAGCTTTGAAAAACAAAGCCAATGGAATGATTTCTGTATGCGTCCCAATCTGAATCACGGAAATCTTTTGTGGATTTTCCGCTGATAACAAGATCGCCGCTGGTATATTGGTCAAGACCACCGATGATATTGAGGAGCGTTGTCTTACCGCAACCGGAAGGTCCAAGAATGGAAACAAATTCACTTTTGCGAAACTCCACCGAAAGTCCGCGAAGTGCTGCCACCTTGTTATCGCCTGCGGCATATTCTTTATGAATATCTTTTAATACAAGCATGGGGATCCCTTTCTTTCTCATACTATCTTTTTAATAATATAGTATTATACACCCCATTTATGAATAGCGTATGAACATATGGTGATAATTATAAATATTTTCCTCACAGCGCTCTGCTTTTTGCAGGGTTCTACCCTGCACCCGCATAAGGGGTATTACCCCTTATGAATCCCAATATCTTCTGCCCCACAATAGGTTCCAAGGGGACCTTGGTACAAACATATCTATGTCCTTTTTCCAATTTGGATATATTTTTCGATAAGTGCGTGACACGCTTCGCGTGTGGACCACCTTGGCAGAGCGCGAGGCAGCGCCTCGCAAGAAAAAAAGGTGCGAAAACGCACCTTTTTCTTTTATTTTTTAGGGGGGAAGAAATGATCGTCGTAGCCGTAGCCTTGCTTTTCGCCTTCAGCTTTGGATTTTGCTTCCGCTTCGCGGCGGCGTGCTTCTTCTTCGTCACGCTTGCGTGCTTCTGCTTCTGCGGCTTCACGAAGTTTATTTTCTTCTGCGGAACGGCGGCGTTTTTCCTCACCGATGGCAACGATGTCTTCAAGAGTTGCCTCGTCGTTTTCCATCGCAGCCTTAAACTGCTCATCGTCCATAATTTCGTTTTCCACAAGGAAATCTGCAAGGAAATCGAGCTTCGCTCTCTTTTCCATGAGAATTTCTTTTGCTTTTGCATAAGCTTCATCAATGATGATCTTCACTTCTTCATCAATGAGAGAAGCCGTCTGTTCGGAATATACCTTGGAAGCATTGAAATCTCTGCCAAGGAATACTTCACCCTCACCATGCTCACTACCGAGGTGGATCGTACCCACACGATCGCTCATACCAAGCTCGGTGACCATGCGGCGTGCGATCGAGGTCGCGCGCTGAATATCATTGGAAGCACCGCCGGAAACATCGCCATAGATGATCTCTTCTGCAGCTCTACCGCCGAGGAGCATCGCGATATTTTCCTTCAGCTCATTTTTGTAAACGCTGTATTTATCTTCCACGGGGGGATTAAGCGTATAACCAAGCGCTCTGCCGCTGGGGATCACGGAGATCTGACGAACAGGATCCTGTGTGGGCAAGCAATATGCGAGGATCGCATGACCTGCTTCGTGATATGCGGTCTTGCGCTTTTCTTCGGGTTTGATCTTGTGATTGCGCTTCTGTGTGCCGACAGTGATCTTAATGAGAGATTCTTCAATGTCGATCATACCGATAAGTGCTTTATTCTTTCTTGCTGCAAGAAGTGCCGCTTCGTTGAGAAGGTTCGCAAGATCTGCGCCGGTGAAACCAACGGTCGTCTGTGCGATCTTCTTAAGATCCACTTCTTTTTCAAAGGGTTTCCCTTTTGCGTGAACGTGAAGAATATCTTCTCTACCCTTGATATCGGGATAACCAACCGTGATCTGTCTGTCAAAACGTCCGGGACGGAGAAGCGCGGGGTCAAGGATATCGGGGCGGTTGGTCGCCGCGATGACGATAACGCCGTCATGGCCGCCAAAGCCGTCCATCTCTACGAGAAGCTGGTTGAGCGTCTGCTCACGTTCATCGTGGCCGCCGCCAAGACCTGTGCCGCGGCGTCTGCCCACAGCGTCGATTTCGTCGATAAAGATGATGCTTGCAGGTGCTTTTTTTGCGGTTTCAAAAAGGTCACGCACACGGGAAGCACCGACACCGACGTACATTTCCACGAAGTCGGAACCCGAGATCGAGAAGAAAGGAACGTCAGCTTCTCCTGCCGTTGCTTTGGCAAGGAGTGTTTTACCCGTTCCGGGAGGGCCTACGAGAAGCACGCCCCGCGGAATTTTTGCGCCAAGACGCTGGAATTTCGCAGGATCACGCAAGTATTCCACGACCTCACGAAGCTCTTCTTTTTCCTCGTCTGCACCGGCAACGTCTGTAAAGAACACACGTGTCTTATCTTTTTGCGGTGTTTTCACACGCGCTTTGCTGAAAGCATTCATTTTGCGTTCGCCGTCAGAGAATTTATTCGCCATATAGAACCAAGCGAAAATACCGATGGCAAGCATGATGAGATAAGGAAGGAAGCTGAGGATCCACGGTGTTTCCTTGGGTGCTTCCATATCGCAGTTTTCAATGATGAGTGTGCGCTCGCTTTCAGGGAGCGCAAGCTGTGCATCGATATATTCATCTACGTCTGCTTTGAACAAGTATACGTCGCGCAATTTTTTGCTGTATTCTTTTTGTCTGCCGTTTTCGTCAAGTTCCGTTGTCTTAAACGTCAAAATATTGTCGGCGCCGATCTGATATTCGGTCACCATATTGTCACGGAACATTTCAACCACTTCGCCGTATGTCGGTTGACCAAGCGCCGATGCGCCGCCAAGCAGTGTAAAGCAAACAAGCATAAAGCCTGCCAGCAATGCGACATAGAGAAGTATCGTCTTTTTATTGCCTTTCATGTCTGAAAAATCCTCCAAAGGGGTGTTTTATTGGATATATGCTATTATTATAGCAGATTTTTGCGCCGGAGTGTTGAAAAAATGTAAACATTCTGAAATATTTTAACACTTTCGGCGAATTTTTTATGCCTTATCTTCCAAAAGCGGGCGCAGATATCTTCCAGTATAGGAATTTTCGTTCTTTGCCACTTCTTCGGGCGTGCCTGCCGCCACGACCGTACCGCCGCCGTCACCGCCCTCGGGGCCGAGGTCGATGATATGATCGGCAGTTTTGATCACATCAAGATTATGCTCGATGACAAGCACCGTATTCCCATTTTCGCAAAGACGGTTCAAAACGACGAGAAGTTTTGCCACGTCGTCCGTGTGAAGACCCGTGGTGGGTTCGTCAAGGATATAGATCGTTTTGCCTGTGCCGCGTCTGGAAAGCTCTGTTGCCAGCTTCACGCGTTGTGCTTCACCGCCCGAAAGCGTGGTGGATGATTGACCGATCTTGATGTAGCCAAGTCCCACGTCGTAAAGTGTTTGCAGTTTTCTTTGCAGCTTCGGCATATTTTCAAAGAAGTGCAGACCTTCTTCCACCGTCATATCCAGCACGTCAAAGATGTTCTTTCCTTTATATTTCACGTCGAGCGTATCTTGATTGTAACGCTTTCCGTGGCAGGTATCACAAGTGACGTAAACGTCGGGAAGAAAATGCATTTCGATGCAGCGAACACCATCACCCTCACACATCTCACATCTGCCTCCCTTGATGTTAAAGGAAAAACGCCCTGCCGTGTAGCCTCTCGCTTTCGCATCAGGCGTCATCGCAAAAAGCTCGCGGATATCTGTGAAAAGTCCTGTATACGTTGCAGGATTGGAGCGAGGTGTGCGTCCGATGGGGCTTTGGTCGATGGAAACCACTTTATCCAGATGCTCCAGACCTTCGATACGGTCAAATTTACCGGGATAAGTGGAAGCGCGGTTCAGTTTTCGCGCAAGCTCACGCAAAAGCACCGCATTGATCAGTGAGGATTTGCCCGAGCCGGAAACGCCCGTCACACAGACGAATTTTCCAAGCGGGATCTCCACGTTGATGTTTTTGAGGTTATTTTCTGCCGCACCGTAAATGGTGAGGAAATTGCCATTCCCTTCTCTGCGCTTTTCGGGAACGGAGATCTTCTTTCTGCCCGAAAGATATGCACCCGTGAGCGAATGCTCATTTTGCATGATCTCTTCCGGTGTGCCGACCGCCACGACTTCACCGCCGTGAACACCAGCGCCGGGGCCGATATCCACGATATAATCCGAGCTCATCATGGTTTCTTCGTCATGCTCCACAACGATCACGGTGTTACCCGTATCGCGCAGACGCTTGAGCGTATCAACGAGCTTCGTGTTGTCACGTTGGTGCAAACCGATGCTCGGTTCGTCAAGGATATACATCACACCAACGAGCGAAGAGCCGATCTGTGTAGCAAGGCGGATTCTTTGCGCTTCGCCGCCCGAAAGGGTACCCGATTTGCGCCAGAGCGTGAGGTATTCAAGACCGACGCTCTTGAGAAAACCGAGGCGTGCGCGGATCTCTTTGAGAATCTCTTTGGCGATCTGCCGTTCGGTGTTGTCAAGCTTCAGATTTTCAAAGAAACTCAAAGCGTTTGTCACGTTCAGCGAGCAAAGCTCATAAATATTGAGTCCACCCACCGTGACGGAAAGCACTTCGGGAGAAAGACGCTTGCCACCGCAGGCAGGACAAGGCGTGAAATCCATAAATTCATTATAATATTCCCCGCCCGACTGGTTCATACGCGTTTCGATGATATTAAGAATACCGTCCCATTTGGAAAAGGTTTCTCTGCCTACGCCGCCAAAATAGCGAACAACCTGATAACGCTTGACACCCGTACCGCGGAGCAATGCCGCGAGCGCTTCTTCGGAAAATTCTTCAATCGGCGTATCCAGCGTAAAGCCATATTCTTTGCCGACCGCTTCAATGAGCGGTCCGTTCCACGATTCTTCTTCCATCGTTTTGAAACCATTCACGGCGATCGCACCGCCGCGCAAGGAAAGCGAACGGTCAGGGATCACCTTTCGTTCGGAAACGACCTGCATTTCTCCCATACCCGCACACTTTTCACAAGCACCAAAGGGGCTGTTAAAGGAGAACATTCGGGGTGAAAGCTCGGTCATATGGATACCATGCTCTTCACAAGCATAGTTTTGGGAGAAACGGATCTCCTCTCCGTTTTCCATGAGATAGACTGCCACAAGTCCGCCGCCGAGTGAAAGCGCTGTTTCCAGCGAATCGGACAGACGTCTGCGCAGATCTTCTTTCATGATCAAACGGTCAACCACGATATCAATATCATGTTTTTTATTTTTATCAAGGCTCGGCACCTCGTCCAGTGTATATAAGATGCCGTCCACGCGTACACGGGCATAACCTTGCTTTCTTGCGTCTTCAAAGACCTTTTCATGCATACCCTTTTTACCGCGCGCGGCAGGAACCATGATCATAAATTTTGTGCCGACAGGAAGAGCCATGATCTTTTCGATGATGGTATCCGTGGACATTTTACGGATCTCCTTACCGCAAACGGGACAATGCGGAATACCGATGCGCGCATAAAGCAGACGCAAATAGTCATAGATCTCCGTCACCGTACCGACGGTAGAACGGGGGTTTTTCGACGTTGTTTTCTGGTCGATGGAAATGGCGGGGGAAAGACCGTCGATAAAATCGAGGTCAGGCTTATCCATCTGTCCAAGGAACTGACGTGCGTAAGAGGAAAGCGATTCCACAAAGCGACGATGTCCTTCTGCATAGAGTGTGTCAAATGCCAACGAAGATTTACCAGAACCCGAAAGCCCCGTGAAGATCACAAGTTTATCACGCGGGATCGTGAGATCTATATTTTTCAGATTGTGTACTCTCGCACCTTGAATGCGAATGTGTTTGGCTGACATAATTTTGCCTTTCTATATCATTTTCGGTATGTTGTTTTCGCAGAAATCCATGCTGCTTGACAAAACTGATCCTTATTTTTTCATTTTTGCGATTTCGTCACGCAGGTAAGCGGCGCGTTCGAAATCGAGCTGTTTTGCCGCTTCTTTCATTTCGGCAGTCATCTTTGCGATGATCTTTTCTTTTTCGGCGGCAGTCAATTTCTTTGTTTGTTTCTTATTTTTTGCGGATTCATCACGCGATGTGATCTCGATCACGGCGCGGACCTCTTTTTTGATCGTCTTTGGCACGATGCCGTTCTTTTCGTTGTATGCCGCTTGGATCGCACGGCGGCGTTCCGTTTCCTTGATCGCGCGGGACATGGAGCCTGTCACGCTGTCTGCATACATGATAACCGTACCGTCTGCATTTCTGGCGGCACGTCCGATAGTCTGAATGAGCGAGGTTTCCGAGCGAAGAAAACCTTCCTTATCCGCATCAAGGATCGCAACGAGCGAAACCTCCGGGATATCCAGGCCTTCACGAAGCAGGTTAATGCCCACCAGAACGTCAAAAACACCAAGTCTGAGATCGCGAATCAGCTCTTGACGCTCCATGGTTTCCACATTGTGGTGGATATAACGCACCTTGATGAGATTCATCTCCAGATATTCGCAGATATCCTCTGCCATTTTTTTCGTCAGCGTGGTCACGAGTACGCGTTCACCACGATCAGCTCTCTGACGGATCTCACCCATCAGATCGTCGATCTGTCCCTCCACAGGGCGGATCTCCACGCGAGGATCCATAAGACCGGTCGGTCGAATGATCTGCTCTACCACTTGTGTTGCGCGTTCCTTTTCATAATCGCCGGGTGTCGCACTGACATAGATCGTTTGATTGAGTTTGCTTTCAAATTCGGGGAAAAAGAGCGGTCTGTTGTCATATGCCGACGGCAGACGGAAACCATAATCCACCAAATTTTTCTTTCTGGCAAAGTCACCGCCGCTCATACCGCGCACCTGCGGAAGCGTTACATGGGATTCGTCCACAAAAAGCAGAAAATCCTTAGGGAAATAATCCAGAAGCGTATACGGTGTAGAACCCGGTTCTCTGCCCGAAAGCACACGGGAATAGTTTTCCACGCCCGAACAAAAGCCGACTTCGCGAAGCATTTCCATATCGTATTTCGTTCTCTGCTCAATGCGCTGTGCTTCGAGAAGCTGATTATTTGACTTGAAATAATCTACACGGTCAAGCAGTTCTGCTTCGATCTCACGGATAGCCGCCTCTCTTTTTTCGTCAGAAGTGGCATAATGCGATGCGGGATAGATCGCGGCATAGCTCATTACGCCCAGCACCTCACCTGTTGTGGTGTTGATCTCACAAAGGCGGTCGATCTCATCACCGAAAAATTCCACACGGATCGCAGTTTTTCCCGATGCCGGCATAATATCCATAATATCGCCGCGGATACGGAATTTATCACGTTCAAGAGAGATATCATTTCTGTTATATTGAATGGCAATGAGCCTTCTTGCCAGCTCATCTATGCTGATCTCCATGCCGGGTCGAAGTGCCAGCACAAGCTCCTGGTATTCCAAAGGGTCACCAAGAGAATAGATGCACGAAACGCTGGCAACGATGATGACGTCCCTTCTTTCAAAAAGTGCCGAGGTAGCACTATGTCTAAGGCGGTCGATCTCGTCATTAACGGCAGAATCCTTTTCAATATAAAGATCTCTGCCCGGAATATACGCTTCGGGCTGATAATAATCGTAATAAGAAACAAAATATTCTACGGCATTTTCAGGAAAGAACTCACGAAATTCGGAGCAAAGCTGTGCCGCAAGTGTTTTGTTATGTGCCAAAACAAGCGTGGGACGGTTACAATTTGCGATAATGTTCGCCATGGTAAACGTTTTACCCGAGCCCGTTACACCGACAAGCGCCTGCGCGCGGTCACCGCGAAGCACGCCGTCTGTCAGCGCTTTGATCGCTTCCGGCTGGTCACCTGTGGGTTTATATTCAGAAACCAACTTAAATTTCTCCATAACCGTCCTCCTCATTTTTATTATTTTGCACCATATTCATTTTATTTTATCACACTATTTTTTTTATTTCAACAGTTTTCCCGCTTTTTCTTTGCGAAAAGAAAAAGCTTGGCAAAAAGAAACGATTCGTGCTCTCTCGATCTTTCAGAACAAGTCCCAAGACTCCGTTCTTCTCATAAAAAATCAACAATAGCACCGCGCGCTCCTTTACGAAAAGAAAAAGCTTGGCAAAAAGAAACCTCCACCTTTTCTTTACGAAAAGAAAAGCGTAAAACCAAAAGAAACGATTCAGGGTGCCACAGAATCTATTTTCTGCGTTTTTTATTTTTATGCTCGAATATTTCCCCCTCTATCCATTGGGATCCCCCAGAGATAAGTCCCTTGGGCGGAGCGCGAGGCGGCGCCTCGCAAACAAAAAAAGCACCCGAAGGTGCTTTTTTCTTAAATTGTGATCGTGATCGCCTCGCCCTTTGCCATATCAAGCTCCACTTCATCGGGAGAAATCACGGAAAAACGGCACGCAATGTTTTTGCTTGCGATATCCGCCATGCGAACACGACATTTGCCACCCGTGCGCGCAAGGATACGGATCTCCGTCGGCTTTTTGTCTGCAAAGTCACAACCGCACACGAAGCCGCCTCTTGCCACAAGCCCATCGAAAGAGCCGTCTGCCCACACGTCAGGAAGTGCCGGCAAAAAGTCGAGAAAGCCTGCTTGGCTCTGGAGAAGCATTTCAGAGATGCCTGCCGTCGCACCGAAGTTGCCATCGATCTGGAACGGCGGGTGTGTATCCCAGAGGTTCGGAAGCGTGTTATTTTTGAGCATGGAATAATAGAGGTCATATGCGCGATTGCCGATGCCCGTTCTTGCCCATGCACAAAGGCGATGTGCCGCCGCCCAGCCCGTAGATTGATCCGAACGCTTGGTGAGCGAAATCTTTGCCCCCTCTAGCCATTCGGGGGTGTTTTTATTGATGATCGTCGCAGGATAAAGTCCCACAAGATGCGAAATATGGCGATGTTCATATTCACCGATATCGCCGTAATGCTCTTCCTCGCGGAATTCCTTTACTTGTCCGTCAAGACCGATCTGCACGGGATCCAGAAGAGGAAGCTGCCCACGGATCAGCGTGAGAAGCTCGTCATCTTCCTCACCAAGGATCTCTGCCGCTTCCAACACGCGTTTATGGTTTTCATAGATCATCTGCTGGTCAAATGCACAGCCAACGGTCTGATAATAAGAGCCGTCCGGATTTTGCTGCTCTGGAGAAGCAGAATCGCGTGCAAGAAGCTTGCCGTCCACTTCAATGAGCGTTTTGGAAAGGAAACGGGACATTTCCTTGAGGAAGGGATAACCTACCTCACGCAGATATTCCTTATCCCCCGTAAAGGTATAATAATCCCAGAAAAGAAGCGAAGTAAAGGGACCTGTGCCGGGACCGGAATGTCCGCCGGGGGCAGGCGAAGAAACATGGTAAAGAAAGCCCGCCGTACCGATCGTCCAGCCGTTTTCTCCGTCAGCTCCGGCTTTTTCGGGGTGTTGCTTGCGGATATAGAAATCCGCATGGTGATGCGCAGAAGGCATATAGGCTTTTGCATAATCAATATAAGGAATAAAACATTCCGCAAGGTTCGCAATGCCCGAATGCCAATAGTTCATCTGCACGTTGATATTGTGGTGATAATCCGCACCCCAAGGAGAGCTGCCATGGCAAACCCATGTGCCTTGCAGATTCGCAGGATAACCACCCGGACGCGAGGACGCGATGAGCAGGTATCTGCCGTATTGATAATACAGCGTTTCAAGATAAGCACTTCTGCCCCCATTTTTATAAACGGAAAGAAGCTCGTTTGTGGGAATCAAAAGATCCTTTTCATCAAATCCGATGAAAAGCTTCACACGGTCATAAAGCGCCTGATAATCCTCGACGTGTGCTTTACGAAGCGCATCATAACTCTTGGCACAAGCTTTATCCAAACGCTTACAAAGTGCCGCATGAGGATCGGCATAAGGCGCAAGCTTTTTCTTCGGATCAGTTTCCGAAAAAACGCGAGCTTCCATTTTATAATTCGTGCCAAAGGTGAAAAGCAACACCGCTTCGTTTGCGTTTTCCACGGTGATGCCGTCATCGGCATAAGAAACCGTGCCTCCTTCGGTCTGCACCTTTGCTTGACCTTCATAAATGATACTATAATAATTGGAAAGACCTCGCATGATCAGGCGATCTTTTTCCGCATAGATTTCCCCAACTCTGCCGCAACCGTCCCCCTCCTCAATGCAGTAATCCTTGAGATACGGAATATGGAAACGACAGCGGAAAGAAAGCTTTCCTTTTTCACTTGCGGTAAGCTTCAAAGCCATCACGCGATCGGGATAGCTGACAAAACATTCTCTTTCATAGCGTACACCGTCCACGGTATAAGCAACGTGCGCGGTCGCGTCGTCAAGCACAAGGTCACGGATATAGTCTTCATATTCATGATGATCGGTATCAAGATAGATATCCCCAAACGTTTGCGTGCCACCATTCCCCAGCCGCCAAGGGTGTCCCCAAAGACCGGGGTTCGCAAGACTGTTTTCCGTAATGTTAATGCGTTCTGTCACCACTCTGCCGAAAACAGAAGCGCCAAAATAGGAATTTCCAAGGGGCAATGACCATTTTTCCCAACCTGCCATCATAGGATCGTCACGATGGCGTCGGTCGCTATCAACGATATCCGGTGCGGGAATCGTATACCAAAGCTTCATGGGGCATTGTTGTTTTTTCATACTGTTCACCTTTTTCTAAAAAATGCATCTGCAAACACTTGTCCTTGATCTTAAGGATTGAACGTCTTGCGGAAGCGTTCGCAATAATACTGAATATTTTCCCATTTCGCGCCGAGAGGGATTCGGTGATCGGGACATGGGATATAGCCGCCAAGCTCCACAAGCGGACGCAGGCGTTCGATCTCTTTGTCAATTGCCGCATAATCTGCCGCG
This sequence comes from Eubacteriales bacterium, assembly GCA_045122995.1. Classification (GTDB taxonomy): domain Bacteria; phylum Bacillota; class Clostridia; order Oscillospirales; family CAG-272; genus QALR01. The sequence goes on from JBGVIG010000448.1 coordinate 21,201, forward strand.
AAAACGTTTTTATTCATACCGCCGACACCGCGCACCTCTTTGCCAAAGCGCGCACGCCACGGCGCGATGCTCGCCTGCCATGTGCCAACTTCCATGGGAAACATGGTATTCACACCATTTTTGATCCATGTCGGCATCAGATGATCAATAAGACCATCGCAATCAAGTGAAACAATATCACAGCCATAAGTTTTCAAAAGATCGGTGATGCGCTTATAATGCGGACCAACCAGCTCATCAAAAACAGAAGGCGTGACAAGAGGTCCATTTTTATAGCAGATATCCTCCCAGAAATGTGCCACATCGGGGCGAAGTCCGCGCTCCAACGCAATTTTCACGTTTTGATACTGCACCTCAGCCACGGTATCCACGATCTCTTTGTAAAGCTCCTCATCATCTGCATAAAGATAAGAAAGCTCTTCCACACCAAGCATATCGCGGATAATGCCCATCAGACTTCCTGCTTCAAACTGCACAGGGCGATGCGTGATGGTGTCCTGCTTTGCGATCAAATCGTCAAGCAAATCAAAGCTCTGGCGCAGTTCGGTGGGCTGCAGACGGAATTTATAATCCTTTTCCCAAGATTCCCTTCCCGAAAAGCTCGTCCCTACGGTTTCGGGAATAGAAACAGTGCCGTCACGCTCGATCTCAATCAATCCCGAAGAATTGCGCACCTTTCTTCTGCCGTCAGGATAGACCGCCAAAACCTCTCTTTTGAAAGCAGGGCGGAGTGATCGCGCACACCGATAAAGGCTGATCCACTCAAAATCAAACCCAAGCTTCTTTTCCAGCTCTGCTTGCACGTTGGCATAACAGGAAAGAGCCGATTCAATTCGCCCTTCCGATTTCCACTGCATCAGCAGTTCGTCCCAAAAGCCGAAGTGAACGACAGGAAAATAATCATAAGTCTTATAATGCAAGATCGCCATGGTGTTTTCCCTGATATTCATAAAAACCTCCGATGTGGAATTTTAATATTCGATCGCCAAAAAGAGTTTTTCGCCTTTTTTGCGCAGAAGCACCGTCAAGATCACCGCAAGCAACAGTGCCACGGCACAAACGATAAAGCCGAATACAACAAGAGAAATACTCATCGTGTAAGCCACGATAGAAAGGATCAGCGGAATCATCGCAAAAAACATACCGCCAAAAAGTGTCACGGTCACAGGAATGCTGTTTTTTGCCACTGCCATTTCGGTCTGCCAATCAAATTTATATTTTTTCAGATTGACAAAAAGTCCGACAATACCCGTATTATACGAATACAAAAGCGGCACAAGCACCGTCAAAATCGTTTGCATGAGAGAAAAATCAAGCACGATGCTCGTGATCAGCGAACAAAGGAAAAGAACCGGGAAACAAACGACAATATGCAAAAGAAGCTTTGCTTCCAAAATCGTATTGGCAGAAACGGGCAAGCTTTTAAGAAGGGGAAATGCCTTTCCTTCCAGCGAGATCGCAGTGTTCGTCAGGCAGCTCATCGCAGCACCCATCGCAAACAAGTACGGCAGCATCGTCATCAGGATATCCATGCCGCCTTCTTCCCCACCAAACTGCAAAGGAAACATAATCGCAAAGATCACTGCCATGAGAAGTCCCGCGCCTTGGTTAACAAGAAGCCCCGGCGAGGAGATGATGCGTCTTGCGTCCTTTTTCAGAAGTGCAAGCTTCACACCGGAAGCGGCTTTTTTCAGCTTGTACGCCACACGATAGGAGCGAGGCGCAAAAAATTCATGGAATTTGGCATAGCATTTACCAAAAACGAGCGAAACGACGGCAAATGCCAACAGCGAGATGCCCACAAAAAGCAATGCGGAGCTGATGCTGCCAAGCACACCCTCCGAGAAGAGCTTCACCGGCGGATATATTTGTTCCATGCGCGCCGCAGCGCCTTGCAAAGCTTCCATCATCTGCGCGGGATCTTCCGTGGCGTTGGTGGAAAGTGTCATGGAGCCAAGCATCACGCCAACGAAAAAGAGAACATAGAAGATCGAACCGACAAGCTTCGCACGGCGGAAACGCGATGCGATAAGGCTTACTACCGCGGAAATCATTGCCGCCACCAGAATGGGGATCAGCGGCACGAAAAAGCTCATAATAAGAAATGAAACGAGAAAATAAAGATCAAAACCGCCAAACACCGTATAGCAAACGGCACAAGGCAAAAGAAAGGCCATCGTACTGATCAGATCCAGCACATAAAGTGTCATCAGTTTTGCCGCGACGATCGTTTCGCCCTTGATCGGCAAAGAAAAGAGCATATCATGATCCTTCGGCAAAAAGATGAGCGCTTTCGTATAGGTAACAGATTGAAAAAGCGTGAGGAGCGAAGATGCTGTGACCACAAGTGTGGGAAGTATATACAGCGCATCAAATACCACAAGCGAGCCTGCGATCATAAATTCATAAATGCCGAAAAGCACCGCGAGGAAAAGCCACAGCACGATCTGCCCTGCGGCAGAGGCGTTCTTTTTCCGCTTACTGAGAGAACGGCTGCCAAGCACGAACGCAGAGCCGAGCTGAACACGGAAAACGGTCCAAAAGTTATTTTTCACCCTCGTCACCGCCCTTCACATCAGCGAGCTCGAGGAATACTTCTTCCAGACTGCCATCACCGACGATATCTTCCGTGTCGCCCGAAACAACAAGCTTACCGGCTTTGATGATGGCGATCTTATTGCAAAGTTTTTGCGCGACCTCCAACACGTGTGTGGAGAAAAAGATCGCGGAACCATTTTCACAAAGCTCACGGAAAACCTCTTTCAAAAGATGCGCCGCTTTCGGATCAAGCCCCACAAAAGGTTCGTCCAAAATGAGAAGCTTCGGCGAATGAATGAGTGCCGAAATAATGGCAAGTTTTTGCTTCATGCCGTGAGAATACGAGGAGATCGGCGCGCCAAGATCGCCGGAAAGCTCAAACATCGCGGCATATTTTTCGATCTTCTTGCTTCTTTCGTCCGCAGGAACACCGAAAATATCACCGATAAAATTCAAATAAGCGATACCGCTCATAAATTCATAAAGATCAGGATTATCCGGGATATATGCCGTGATTTTTTTCGCGGCAAGAGGATCTGCTTTGACAGAAACACCGCCAATGAGGATATCACCCTCTGTGAAATCAAGGATACCGCAAGCGGCACGGAGCGACGTGGTCTTGCCTGCGCCGTTGTGACCGATAAAGCCGTAAATATCCCCTGCCTCGACCTTGATGCAAAGGTTATCTACCGCGCGTTTACCACCCTTATATGTTTTAGAAAAATTACGAAATTCCAGCATACGATTCATTCCTTTCAAAAGGGAAAGCCCTTTAACATAGTAATCAAATTATAGCATGAATGGGATAAAATGTAAAGATATTTCCTCCTTTATTCTTCCCCACGCTGTTCGTTTTTTTGCAGTGCGCTGTTGATGTCCCTGATGGATTTTTGATAGATTTTATCCTGAATATAACAAACGAGTACAAAGATTGCGGCGCCAACGATGAACGCGATCCCGTCTGACAGCAAATAATATTTCCATGAACGCGAAAAACCGTAGAAAATGCGAAAAAGTGACCAGCAAAACAAAACGCTGATGACATAAACGATCGCGCGGCGAACCCAAAGATTTCGTGAAAAGATCTTGAATTCAAAAACAAAAAATGCAAAGGTATCCGCAAGCGCAGCACCACCGATCGTGATCTGCGCCATACGGATCGTAAAGGTATTTGGAAAAAGAAATCCAAACACAAACACCAAAATCGCCGTATAGGCAAGTGTTCTCCATAAATTCTCAAAATATCGTTTTCTCATATTCACACCCCCAATTTTTTCTTGATCTCGGAAACGTACTGTCTGGAAACGATCAGTTTTTCTCCGTTTAACATCGTAGCAACAAGACGGCTGTTTTCCATCGGCTTGATGCTCCGCATCTTTTTGAGATTGGCAATCATCGTTTTGGAAATGCGCGCAAACACCGTATTCGCAAGACTTTCTTCAATTTTATAAAGTCTTGCCGCACTTTCATAAACTTCCCTTTCCGTATAGAAAAATATCTTTCCGTCCACCGTTTCAAAATAATAAATATCCCGCATCGGTACGAAAAACGTTTCTCCCTCGCGCCGTCCTGCAAACGTATGGTCAGCAAGGCTGATGTGCGAAATGATCTCAGCAAGCTCCGCTGTCATCTCGCGGCAAAGAACGGTGATCTCCGTTTCCGCGATCCGCTTGTCTTCTTTGATCGTAATCTTCATATTGCACCTCTTTTCAGCTCTTTTTCTGTGTTTAGGATAGCATTTTTCATACCACTTGTCAACGCAAGGCAAAGCGTCCTGCGTTTTTGATGCCGTGAGATACAAATGCGTCTTGACTTTGCCTTTACTTTATATTATAATGAAAATGGACGAATATCGTCCGTCGGCAAAATCTTGTACTTATAATTATATGTAAATAAAACCGAAAAATCGGCTTGCGTTTTTCAAAAAACGCGGAAAGGAACTACTTATGAAATTCATCATCGGCGTGGATCTCGGCGGTACAAACATCGCCATCGGCATTTTGGACGAAAACTTCAATATTATCAAAAAAGGCTCCGTTCCCACTTTGGCACAGAGAGGCCCTGAACCTATCGTTCATGACATGGCGGAACTTTCCAAAAAACTCATTGCGGAATGCGGTCTTGTTATGGAAGATCTTCTCGGCGCAGGTATCGCTTGTCCCGGCACTGTAAACCCCGATACCGGTATTGTTGAATATGCAAACAATATTAAATTTGATAACTTCCCGCTCGTGGAACTCTATTCCAAAGAAATGAATATCGCACCCGAAATGGTGAAGATCGGTAACGACGCAAACCTTGCGGCGCTCGGCGAAGCTGTTGCCGGTGCAGCAAAGGGCGCAAAATCTTCCGTTATGATCACCCTCGGCACAGGCGTTGGCGGCGGCGTTATCCTCAACGGCACCGTTCTTACCGGTTGTGCATACGGCGGTGCGGAACTTGGCCACATGGTTATTGAAAAAGACGGCAGACCTTGCTCCTGCGGTAGAAACGGTTGTCTTGAAGCATACTGCGCAGCAACTGCGCTTGTAAAACTCACCAAAGAAAAATTCGCCGAATGCCCTGATTCGCTCATGGTGGAAATGTGCGAAGGCGATATCAACCGCGTTGGCGGCAAAACTGCTTTCGCTGCGATGAAAAAAGGCGACAAAGCAGGTGCTGAAGTTGTTGACACTTTCATTTCTTACCTTGCAATCGGTGTTGCAAACCTCATCAATATCTTCCAGCCCGAAGTATTCACCATCGGCGGCGGTGTTTCCGGTGAAGGCGACAACCTCATCATTCCGCTCAAGGAAAAGGTTTGCAAAGAAGTATATTCCAAAGATAACACCCTCAAGACTGACCTCCGCGTTGCAACACTCGGCAACGATGCAGGTATCATCGGTGCAGGTGCATTTGCACTCAACAGCAAGATTATTTAATTTTTCTGTTTTTTATAAAAAATAGTGTCCTTTTCTCTTTTTGAAAGAGAAAAGAACGAAAAGAGAAGCAAAAAACGTATCGACGTTTTATCTCTCTTTCGTACTACTGAAAGTGGCTCGATCGCCTGCAAGAGATGGCTCGCGCGAACAAGATTCGCGCGCCCTCCTCACTGGCGGTTCCGGGACGCCCCTCTTGTCTACGGCGGTTCGGGAACTGTACTATCAAATTTTAGCAAAACATATAGTGAAGAACTCCACGAACGGTTTCTTTTGCCGAGCTTCTTTTATCGGGAACTACACTATTAAATTTTAGCAAAACATACAGCGAAGAACTCCACGAGCGGTTTCTTTTGCCAATCTTTTCTTTTCCCAAAGAAAAGCGGGAGTTCTTTTGCAAAGCTTTTCTTTTTCCAAAGAAAAGCGGAAAGGAGAAAGAATGGTCCGCACAAAGAAAACATGGCGCATCGGCGGCGCGGCGATTTTTGCCACAGGTATTACGCTCGCATCGCGTTTTGACCTTGCCATTTCGTCAGCACTTTCCGGACTGACGACAGATGGCGGCACCTTTAAGCTCTCCGTTCCGAAATTTGCTTCTCTTTTGGAGATCATCGGTGAATGGGCGCCGTCTATGCTCGCCGCCACATCGTTGCTCATCGTTTCCCATCATCATGGAAATTCGGAAAAAGCACATGCAAAAGCGATGAAACGCGCTTCTGTGATCCCCGCGGCAGGACTCGTTGCTTATGCTTCGGCAAAAACTGCACAATATCTGAAGCTTCCCCTGAATAAGATCGGCGGCGTGATGCTCGCGGCACTTTCTTTTGTGATCGCGGCACTTATGTATCTCGCCGTGGGAAAGATTCCGCAAAAAGCAAGAGAACGCCTGCATTTTCCTGCGGCATATACGCTTGCCGCCTCCATCGGTGTGCTTTCCTCCGTATCTGCCATTAAGAGCATTTGGGGACGCCCAAGACTACGTGAGCTTGTCGACCGTGGCTCCCTTGAGGATTTCACCCCGTGGTATATCCCGAAATTTTTCTCGGGTTCGTATTCTTTCCCGTCGGGACATACGGCGCACGCTACTCTCGTCATGATGCTCACCACATGGCTTTACGGCGTCGGTGAAAAATTCCGCGGCGCGGTTTCCGTTTTGTGTTATGGATTTATCGTTCTGATGGCGTTTTCCCGTCTTGCCGCAGGTGCGCATTATCTTTCTGACGTGCTTTTCGGCTTCATGATCGCCATTTCCATCGTAGAGGTGGCAAAAGCCAAGCTTGACAAGCGTTTACGCGAGTCCAAAATAACGTAAAATACCATTATAAATGCCCTCAGCGATGAGATTCGGATTTTCAGCCATCAGCCTTGCATCGGAAGGATTGGTGATGAATCCGATTTCAAGAAGCGTTGCGGGCATTTGTGTTTTTCGCAGAACGTAAAGCGTAGGACGCGCAAAAACACCACGGTTCTGAAGCCCCGTGGCTTCGGAAAGTCCGACCAGAATATTTTCCGCAAAAGCTTCCGCAGGCGAATCCAGCCGAAAAACGAAAGCTTCGCTCCCCGAGGCACTCGTGATATCCGAAGCATTGGCGTGCAGACTGATGAAATAATCCGCGCCCCATTCGTTTGCGGTGTTCACACGCGCGGCAAGACTTTCCGCTGTGCTCGTGCCGAGAATCTCCGTTGGTGAATTTCTTGAGGTACGCGCATCAAAATTCGGATTGGCGTCCAGCCTTGCCTCCAGCGCTTTTCCGATGGTATACATGAGATCCTGCTCGCGATAACCATTCCCCTCCGCACCTGCATTGGGGTTCATCGGGTTGTGTCCTTGGTCGATAAAAATTTTAATTGCCATAAAATATCCTCCGTATCAGAATAAAGGTCTGTTTTATTCTATGTACGAAGGATTTTTTTGTGCGGACGTCGAGGCTCTGCCCTGCCCCCTGCAAGGGCGCCGCCCTTGACTCACCCAAGGGGCTCCCCCCTTGGGGATCCCGATGGAGAGAAGGCGGAGATTGACAGATAATATAATAATATGATAAAATATTATTATATCGTGCAAAAAGGAGGGATTTCATGAAAGAAAAGCTTCGAAAATACGGTGAGCCGTTTCATTTTTATATTCTTAGACTATTACGAACGGCAATATTCTATGCCGCCTATGTCATTTGTGTCATTCTCGGCACAGCGAATATCCCGTTCGGCGATCCCGAAGATTTCCGTTATGACCCTTTGACACACCATTTGATGGGCTCCTCGGTCATTTTAATCGCATTTTTGCTCCTTACTTGGATTTTCACCTATTATGACACCACCGCACGAAAGCGCTTTATGAAAGCGCCGCCGGAACAAAAGCACTATTTTTCCGAATGGTTCGGCGTACTGCGCTCCTATGAATTTTGGTGCGACGCGGCAGGGCTCATTCTGCTGCCTCTTTTTTTGAATCGTAACATCTTTCGTCATGCGCTGTGGCTTTTCGTAAGACGCGACGATCTTGGCACATGGGAAGCATATATTGGTTGCCTTTCGACCGTATTCCCTTGTCTGCTTTTGGCAAATAGCCTCATTCGCACTCGCGTTCGAAGCTATTTTCGAGTGATGCGCGCGAAAAAAGCAGCTGTCCTGCGCTTTGCATGGTTGAAAATTGCGTTTTTCACCACACTCATGATCCTTTTTTATTTATATCCAAACGCCAGCGGCATCACGATCCTCATCATTCCGATCACGTTGATAGCAGTCCTCACGGTTCTTGTGTACTGCTTCATGCTTGCGTGGAACTGTGTCCGCGCTGTTTTCGAAAGATTCTTCTTTTTGCACCGCCTACAAAGCATTTGTCGAAAAAATGGATATGCTCTTACAAAATGCCATCGTCCTTTGCTTTCCGTCTTTTATCAAAAAGAGCGTCTTGCCAACTTCACTGTCGAAATCAACGGCAAACGATATGCCTGCAAGCTTCTTTCCAATCTTTTTCGCCGTACACAGATGATATTTCTCGACGAAACGCTCGGTTATTTTCATGCAGGGCAATATTTCCGAACACGCGCTTTCCGTATTGATCAGTCCGTTTCCAGTTTTCATGGATTCATGAAATTGAAATTCTATCATGATTTCGATGCGGGAGAGGACGAAAGGATACTCATCGTTTCGCCAAAGCCGCTATTCATCGCCGCCGCTACCTATGAAGTTGCTTATCAAACGAAAACAACAACACATCTGCGAGAAATCTCACACAACCGTGTGCTGGATAATGCAGACATCGTCCACGGTGCCACGCTTTTCGATAACCACGCTTTCTTAAATGCGCTTTCCCGAGGAATGATGACATCAAGACACCACTAAAAACAAACATGACCGCTATAAAAAGAATAATACAAAACCGCCAAAATGCCAAGAAATTCCACGAAATGGCGCATCTGACAGCAATTTTTGAAAAAATCTTTAAAATAATCGTGCGAAAAACAAAATCCCCCTTGACAAATGCGCGATTTTATGGGATAATGTACGGTGTAAATGTAGCAATAGGCGCAGATTAAATGTTCTGCGGTTTGCAAGGAGGTGTAAAAGAATGCTTACTTACCAGCCTAAAAAACGTCAGAGACAAAAAGAGCATGGTTTCAGAAAGAGAATGAGCACTGCAAACGGTCGCAAAGTTTTGAAGAGAAGACGCGCTAAATGCAGAGCAAGACTTTCTTATTAAGAATCATCGGATAAACAAAGCCTGTGTCCTTATCATAGGCTTTTCCTTTTGTTCGAGCTTTTTTATCTGAAAAACAAAATGGGGGAATCTGTGTGAAAAACATAGCAATTTCCGAAAACCACCTTTATAAAAAGGTGTATGCAAAAGGTGCCAAAGCCGTTTGCAAGCATATCGTGGTATATGTTTTGACCGATTACCACGCTTCCCGACTTCAAAGGGAAAACCCGCTGAAAAAGAGGATAAACCGCGTCGGACTCACGGTTTCAACAAGACTCGGAAAAGCGGTCGTGCGCTCCCGCGTGAGAAGAATTCTCCGCGCTGCGTACAGAAAACTGGAAACAGAACGCAACATTAAAAAGGGCAAGCTCATCGTCATCGCTGCAAGAGATGCCGCTGTGGACGCGAAAAGCACTGATATTTTTGCAGATCTCGTCTGGGCAGCGAAAAAGCTCTCGCTTTTTGCCGATGAAAATGAAAAACCCGCCGAAAATCGAAAACTCGCTGACGGGGCGGCAAAGCGGAGTGAATAAACCAAGATGAAATATATCGGAATCTTTTTCGTAACACTTTATCAGAAGTTTATCTCCCCGCTCAAGCCGCCCTGCTGTCGCTTTCGCCCCACCTGTTCCCAGTATGCGATCGAATCCTTTCGTGAATGGGGCTTCATCGCAGGCTTTGCCCTCACCGTTTGGCGCATTTTGCGCTGCAACCCTTTTTCCAAAGGAGGGGACGATCCTGTACCCAAAAGAAAACGGAAAGGCAAAAACGAATCCTCCAATGAAAATTAGGGAGTAAACAATAATGCAAGTAATCAACAAATTTTTCGGAAGCATTCTTGCCGCTTTCGACTCGTTTACGGGCCACTATTTGCTGGCAATCTTTATTTTTGCTTTGCTTATCAAGCTCATCTTGCTTCCCTTCGGTATCAAACAGCAGAAAAATTCCGTAAAGCAGGCAAAAGTTCGCCCTCGTGAGATGGCGATCCGCAGCAAATACAAGGGCAGAACCGACCAGCCCACCCAACAGAAAATGCAGAGTGAAGTCATGGAGCTCTACCAGAAGGAAGGCTACAATCCCGCTAGTGGTTGCTTACCGATGCTCATTCAGCTTCCCATCATCATCATTCTTTATAACGTCATCATTTCTCCCTTGAAGTATATCTGCGGCTATACCACAGAAATGATCAACGGCATTGCAAATTACCTTGCAAACACCGTCGGTATCACCGGCATCACCATCAAAGAAGGCGCATTCACAGGCCGTGACATCGACCTTATCCGCTATATCCCCGAGAATATCGAGGGCATCAATGCGCATCTCGCAAGCCTTGGCGACGAAATCGGACAGATCGTTGCGGAAGAACTTCCGAACTTCTCCCTTTTCGGTGACGCTACCGCTCTTGCGCAGACACCTTCCTGGACCTCTTGGCTCCTTCTCGTGCCGCTTCTCAACTTCGGCTTCACGCTCCTTTCCCAGTTCATCACTCGCAAGCTCACGTTCCAGCCTATGCAGGATCAGCAGGCAGGCGGCATGAACATGAAAGTCATGAATATCATGATGGCAGGTATGACAGCGTTCATCGCATTTGGTGTTCCTGCCGCTATCGGTATCTACTGGCTCTTCAACAGCATGCTCGGCGTACTCCAGCAATTCATTCTCGCAAAAACGATTCCGCTTCCCAAATTCACAGAAGAAGATTTCAAAGCTGCAGAACGTGAATACGCAGGCAAATCCGTCAGCAAAAAAGCCACCAATGAAAAGATCAAAGCCGCACTCGCACGCCCCATGGACGATGATGAATATGCGGATCTCGGTGAATACACTTCCGTTTACGACGAGGTTTCCGAACCCATCGCAGAAAAACCTACGGGGGACTCCGTCGTAGAAAAAGCTCCCTTGAAAAAGAAGAAAAAATAAGCATTGAGGTAAGACAAACCATGAAAAAAGAACTCATCGTAACCGCGAAGACTACCGAAGACGCAACCCGCGAAGGCGCTTTGCAGCTCGGCGTTTCCGCAGAAGATGTGACCGTCGAAGTGCTCGAAGAAGCAAAGAAAGGCTTTCTCGGCCTCGGCGCTACGCCCGCAAAAGTAAAAGTAACTTATATTTTGAAACCTCTCGAAGCCGCAAAGAACTTCATCGAAACACTCATGAAGGACCTCGGCATCACGGGTGAAATCCAGATCCATGACGATGGCGACGGCGAAAGCCTCATCACCATCACAGGTG
>JBGVIG010000449.1:0-2988 GCA_045122995.1 Eubacteriales bacterium
TTTTTTGCCTACTTTTTTCTTTTTCTAAAGAAAAAAGTAGGTTAATCTCCTTCAATATCGAGAAGACGAATATCGAAATCATCACCTTCTGCGTCATCATCTTCTTCAAGAGAATATGCTTCTCCTGCGCTGAGGTCGATCTCATCGCCTTTTGCTTTGATCTTGTCTTCGAGTTCTTTCATCAGTTCCGCATTGGAAGAGATCGCTTTTTTCGCATTTTCCTTGCCCTGTGCAAGCTTTTCACCGTTGTAAGAGAACCAGGAGCCGCTTTTTTGAACAAGTCCGAGCTCGATCGCGATATCCACGATCTCACCTGCTTTGGAGATACCCTTACCATAAAGAATATCAAATTCTGCCACACGGAAGGGGGGAGCTACTTTATTTTTTACAACTTTACATTTCACACGGTTGCCGAAAACTTCGTCGCCCTGCTTGAGATTTTCCACCTTACGAACGTCGATACGAACAGAAGCATAGAATTTGAGCGCACGACCGCCGGGTGTTGTTTCGGGGTTACCATACATCACGCCAACCTTTTCACGAAGCTGGTTGATAAAAATAACCACGCAATTGGTTTTGGAGATGGAGCCGGAGAGCTTACGAAGCGCTTGGCTCATGAGTCTTGCCTGCAAACCAACGTGACTGGAGCCCATATCACCGTCAATTTCCTGCTGAGGAACGAGAGCTGCAACGGAGTCCACAACAACAACGTCCACAGCACCCGAACGAACGAGTGCATCTGTGATTTCAAGCGCCTGTTCACCGCTGTCAGGCTGGGAAACGAGAAGCTCATCAATGTTAACACCAAGTGCCTTGGCATAAACAGGGTCAAGTGCGTGTTCTGCGTCAATAAATGCCGCTTCCCCACCGAGTTTTTGTACTTCTGCCGCGATATGAAGCGCAACTGTAGTCTTACCGGAGGATTCAGGGCCGTAAATTTCCACGATTCTGCCGCGCGGGACACCGCCAATACCGAGCGCAAGGTCGAGTGTGAGAGAACCTGTCGGCACAGCTTCCACGTTCATACGCGCATTTTCACCAAGCTTCATGATCGTGCCTTTACCGAAATCTTTTTCGATCTGGGAAAGTGCTGTCGCAAGTGCTTTTTTCTTATCTTCAGGAGCAACAGGTGCCACCACGGCTTGTTTTTTCTTCTTTTCAGCCATTGGAATCTATTCCTTTCGTATTTTATATTTTCTTGTAGGACGCTGTCCTACGACCTGCCAAGGGATTTTATCCCTTGGAACCCGATTGTTGTTTCATTTATTATAATTCGTCCTCATCAAGAGGGAGATTTTCTGTCACGAGCATAGCTTCCTGCGCAGATTTTTCAGCAGCAGCTTCAATTTCCGCTTCTTCTTCCTCTTCGGATTTGGTTGCGGCAAAGCTGATGATCTTTGCGTCACCGCCAAGGCGCATGATGATAACGCCTGCGGTGTTATTACCGTCATAAACAGGGATACCGTCTACAGGTGTACGAATGATCGTACCGTCATTTGTAATGATCATGATGTCATCGTGTTCACCAACGGTAGCAATGCCTGCAAGCGCGCCTGTTTTGTCAGTCACTTTCTGACAAATAACGCCCGTCGTACCTCTGCAATGTGCAACGTAAGAATCAAAAGGATTGCGTTTGCCGAAGCCTTTTTCGGTCACGGTGATGAGATATTTATTTTCATCAACGATACAAGCACCGACAACGTAGTCATCGTCTTTAAGCTTGATGCCGCGAACACCTCTCGCGGTTCTGCCCATAACTCTCGCATCGGTTTCCTTGAAACGAACGGCTTTACCGTTGTGAGAAGCGATCATCACGTCATCTTCACCCGTGGTATGTTTTACAAACACAAGCTCGTCACCCTCGTCGAGGTTGATGGCGATCTTACCGCCTTTGCGTTGATATTCAAAATCCTTTACGTTCGCGCGTTTTACAACGCCCTGCTTTGTGACCATGATGAAATATTCATTTTCTTCAAAGCCTGCGATGGAAATGATGGAAGTGATTTTTTCACCTTCGTTCATGTCCACGACGTTCACGATGTTCGTGCCTTTTGCGGTGCGGGAAGCTTCGGGGATCTGATATGCTTTTTTCATATATACTCTGCCCGTATTGGTGAAAAGGAGCAGATAGCTATGAGAATTTACGATAATAACGTCTTTTACGAAGTCTTCTTCCTTAGTGGACATACCGATGATACCCTTACCGCCGCGCTTCTGTGCAGAGTAAGTTGCGGCAGGCGCACGTTTGATATAGCCTGCGTTTGTCATGGTGATGACACATTCATGGCGGTCGATGAGGTCTTCGTCGATGATATCGTCGATTGCGGCAGTGATCTCTGTTCTTCTGCCGTCAGCAAATTTCTCTTTGATCGCGAGAAGCTCTTCTTCCAAAATGGAGAGAAGCTTACCTTCGTCGGAAAGGATCGCTTCGAGTTCATCGATCAAAGCGAGTTTTGCAGCGAGTTCTTCTTCAATTTTGAGTCTTTCCAGACCTGCAAGGCTACCGAGTGTCATATCCACGATCGCCTGTGCCTGGATCTGTGTGAAGCCAAAGCGTTCCATCAGGGCATCTCTTGCGTCCTGCTTGGAAGCACTGCGGCGAATGGTTTCAATGATCGCGTCGATCTGGTCGATCGCCATTTTCAGACCTTCGAGAATGTGAACTCTTGCCTTGGTCTTTTCCAGATCATGACGAGTTCTGCGGCGAATGACGTCTTCCTGATGTGCGATATAATGGGTAAGGATCTCTCTGAGTCCAAGAAGCTTCGGTTCGCCATTGACAAGCGCGATCATATTGACAGCGCAAGTATCCTGAAGCTGTGTAAATTTATAAAGCTGATTGAGGAGCACCTGACCATTCACGTCACGGCGATATTCAATCACGATCTTCATGCCTGCTTTACCGGATTCATCGCGAAGTGCGGTGATACCTTCCACGCGTTTTTCTTTGGCAAGATCCGCGATGGATTCCACAAGCATGCTCTTATT
>JBGVIG010000450.1:0-5410 GCA_045122995.1 Eubacteriales bacterium
GCTTCGCAAGGTTGTTCATGCCTTGCAAAGTTTGCTTTTTTAGAATGCAGTTATTCTTCCGTAACCAACAATAAAGTTTTCCACTTTATAAAATTATCAAAAAAGCCAGACGACGGATTGATTTTTCTTATTATGACGGCAATTTTGACGCAATAAAACATTTTCTTTTCTAATTTACTTCCTTAATTATATATGAGATGACATTTTTTTGACTTCAAATGCTATCTTGAGATTATTACAAAAAACGACAAAAATAATACCCTGAAACACAATTATATTTAAATTGAAATATTTTTCATCAAAAAAGCATTTATTTCTGCAATACCCCTTGCTTTTTGTGTGAATTTGTGATATCATGTATATGCAAAAATTTATAGGGTGGAGTCTATTCTTTTTTGAAAGCCAACAAATTGGAAAACTTTGTTGCTCAAAATGAAAAGAAAACTGCACTCTATAAAAGCAAACTTTGCAAGGCATGAACAACCTTGCGAAGCAAAACAGTTCAATTATATAGGAGGAGAATTCTAATGAACGACATCAAAAAAGTTCTCATTGTGGCTATCAGTGTTGTGCTCGTTATTGCTATCGTAGCGGGCGTTTCCATCGGCGTGATGGCAAACACAATGAACGGCTTGAAAGACAGAGTTTCCGAACTCGAACAAGCTCATGAATCCGAGATCGCCGCAATGAAAGCGGAGATCGAAGCAGCTAAGAATTCCGGCGAAAACCTTGTTACCGCTGAAGATTTCGAAGCAAAACTCGCCGCAGCACTCGGCGATCAGACACAGACCATGCAGTCCCTCATCAATGCGGCTGTAAAATCTCAGATCGAAGCTCTCGAAACTGAAGGTCTCACCGAAGCACAGGTAAATGAAATCATCAATGCAGCTGTTGCTAACTGCCTCACTGAAGCAGATATCGACGCTATCATCGCTGACATGGATACCGGTCTTACCGACGCTGAAGTAAAGAAACTCATCAACAATGCAAACGCAGGCTTCCTTACATACGCGCAGATTATGAATCTCATTGATGACGCAGACTATGATATGAGAAGTTATCTCATTGATTACTTCACAGTAGAACTCAACAAAGTTATTGATGAAGTAAATGATTTGGGTGGCGAACTTGGCAGATTGGAAGGCGAACTCGGTGATCTCGAAGATGATTTTGACTATTCCGAACAGTCTACTTTCACTATTGATATCGAAAACAAAGCCATTGAAATCGGCACACCCAGAGCGCTTATTGAATGGGCGGCCACCATTAACGAAGACAAAGCGGTATACCAAGACTATACCGTAACACTTACTGCAGATATCGACCTTGATGGTCATGAATGGACACCTATTGTAACCTACTGGTATATGTATAAAGGTGATGTAGGCTGCAACCTTACGGGCATGGTGTTTGATGGTGATGGTCACACCATTTCTAATCTTACTGTCGGTGAGGGCGTTGAAGAAGCAGGTTTCTTTGGCGTTGTTGAAAGCCTTACTGTGAAAAATGTTACTTTTGTAAAAGCTAATGTGGGTTCTGATGATGCAGTAAGAGCAGGCGTTGTTGCGGCTCAGGTATGGAATAGCGGTAGAACTGTTTTTGAAAACATTACTGTGGAAAATTCCATTGTTACAAGTAACGGTCTTAGCGGCGGTTTGGTTGGTTATATGGCGGAAAATGATACAATTATCACCGACGTTACTGTAACTGGTTGCGATATTACTTCCAAAGGTTCTGTTGAAGAAGATGATATTTCCGCAGCAGGCGGCATTATCGGTTCTACAAAATCGGCTGGTTATTCTACTATCCACGTTGTGTTTGCGGGTTGCACATACGAAAACAACACCTATGCAGGCGAACATACCGATGATTTGATCGGTTACATTGACGGTACTGGTTCTGCTGTTGAAGTTGAAAGCACTGATTATGAAGTTGTAACAGATGTGACTGAATTGGCAGAGGCAATCGCAAACGCTGAAGATGGTGCAGCTGTTTTGCTGAAGTCGGGTGAATACAATTATGGTAGCCAAATCAACGTCAATGGTAAATCTATTGAAATTGTCGGTATTGGTGATAATGTAGTTGTAAATCTTACAGCCAGCAACCAAAAAGCCTTCTATATTTATGGCAGCGCAGAAGAAGGTAATACTGGCATCAACGTAACGATTGCCAATATCACAATTAACGGCAACAATGCAAAGGCTGATATTTGGGTTCGCACAAATTCTAATACTTGTCGTGGCGATGTTAACTTGACTCTTGACAATGTTGATTGTACTTCTATCATGATTGATAATAACTATTCCGAAGGTACGATCATCAATGTCGATCTCAAGAATTGCGATGTTGATTGGATTATGCCCGATGCATCTCCTTTCAACAGCAATGGTCTTAACACCTATACCAACGTAACTTATGATGATGCTTCTGAAATTGGCTCTATCAATATTCAGAATGGTGTTGATGATCTTACTCATATCACTATCAACGGCGTAAAGCCTACCGCAAAAGGTGAACAACTCAACTAATTATTTGCAAATCCCCCACCGTACGGTGGGGGATTTTTTGCTTTTTATGTTTTTTCCAAAAATCAAAACGCAAACAAAAAATTCTGTTCTGCCTCTTGAAATTCGAGCAGATTTGTGCTATTATTAGTTCATAGACATTTATCAATTGAATCGCATCTGTATAAAAATGCTGTTTGGTTGATAAAACCTTATAAGACTTGAACTTATCTTATAAGGAATGTTCAATTATTATAAGGAGGCTTACTTATGAACGACATCAAAAAAGTTCTTATTGTGGCTATCAGCGTAGTGCTCGTAATCGCAATTGTGGCGGGCGTTTCCATCGGCGTGATGGCAAACACAATGAATGGCTTGAAAGATTCTGTGGAAGAACTCAAACAAGCTAACGAATCGCAGAAAGCATTGAATGCTTCCATGCAAGCAGAGCTTGAAAAAGCTTTGGCAAATGACGAAAAACTCGTTACTGCCGAAGATTTTGAAGCGAAACTCGCCGCGGCACTCGGCGATCAGACACAGACCATGCAGTCTCTCATCAATGCGGCTGTAAAATCTCAGATCGAAGAACTCGAAACTGAAGGTCTTACCGAAGCACAGGTAAATCAAATCATCAATGCAGCTGTTGCCAATTGCCTCACTGAAGATGATATCAACGAGATTCTTGCGAACAATGATGGTGGTCTTACCGAAGCGGAAGTGAAAAAACTCATCACCAATGCGAACGCAGGCTATCTTACATATGCACAGATCGTTAACCTCATCGACGACAACACCTACGATCTCAGAAAATATCTGGAAGACATGATTGAAGGTATTCAGGATGGTCTTACTACCGAACTTATTATTTATGCAGAAGATGCTGTGGACGGCGTTTACACTTTGAATAACAAAGCTGTTGCAAATCTTGTGGATACCGATGGTGCTTCTGTTGTTTTGTGTGAAGATGATGACTGGAGTGATATCACACTTGTGATTGACGAAGATCTCACAAAATCTTTCACCATTGTCCCCAATTACCTCAATATGAATGAAAGTCTTGATACGCTCATCATGAATAATGGCACCGAAAACATTGATATTGGTGAAGCGTGGGCTTGTGAAATCAACAATGTTATCATTAACGATGCATATGATGTAGATATTTATGCGATGATCACGGAAACACTTACCGTAAAACAAGGTGTGGTATATCTTTACGATCAGGTTGTTGAGGCAACGATCACCGGTGAAGACGTATATTTGTATAATGCTTATGATATTCTCACCCTTACGGTTGAAGCTGTAGGTGCTTCTGTGGATAACTACGGTGCTATTAGCGAATTGATCGCGGAAGACTGCGACAATGATAATGCAGACGAAAATACTCGTGTTTATAACATGGGTACGATCTTAGAGTATGTTGATAACGCAAATGGTCTTACCGTTACTGTGGAAGGTAACGAAACCGGCATTGCATACGTTACTTCCGCAAGTGAATTCTTTGCGGCGATCGTGAACGGCGGTTCTGTTGCTTTGGCAAATGATATCCATATTGAATCTGAAGATCTTAATACAGATATTGCCGCTATTCGCGTAGGTATTGCGATTACCAATGATACTGTCATTGACCTCAATGGTTATGAAATTGTTATGCCTGACACGGGTGAAGAAACTACTGCACTTATTCATGTGAAAGATGCGGACCTTACCATTAAGGGCGAAGGCATGCTTCACCAGAAGGGCACTTCCGACTATTTGCTTTGGGCGAAAGGTGATTCTACCGTCACCATCGAAGGCGGTACTTTTGTAACGGAACCCGATGACTGTTCCGTTCTTTATGCAAGCGGTAATACCGCATATGATCCCAATGATGATTGGGCAACCATCAACGTTTACGGCGGTACATTTATTAGCGGTAGTGCAGAAGGTCAGGACTGCGCTAACATCATGAACCACGGTGTTGGCAGAATCAATTATTATGGCGGTACTTTCAACTGGCACCCTGAAAATGACCATGATAATGGTGGCTCGGATCACCTTTATATCAACGTTGCAGAAGGTTATGCTATTATTGACAATGGTGATGGTACATATAGCGTTCTTCCTGAAGACGTAGAAGCTGTTGCGGCAGAAGGTATCCACAAGCTTAACACAGGTAATAAAACTTACCGTGTTATCAGCAAGGAAGGTTTGCTCAATCTTGATGAACTTCTTGCCGGTGCAGAACTCGGTGAGGGTAAGGGTGCAACGATCGAACTTGCTTGTGACGTAGATCTTTTGGGTGTTGAATGGGAACCTATCACCCGTATGTGGGTTACTTTCAATGGTAATGGTCACACCATTTCTAATTTGGCTACTGCTGAATCTTGGAGAGCAGGTCTCTTTGGGTATGCAGGCGCTGTCACGATTAATGACTTGACTTTGGAAAATGTAGCAGTTTTCGGTTCTCAGGCTGGTGCTTTTGCGGGAGCAGGTGAAGGACTTACCATTAATAATTGCTATCTTAAAGGTAATAATACAATCGCCTTCTGTGAAACAGAAGAAACTTGGAACGGCGTTGGTGCGATCACCGGTGTTCTCCAGGATAGTACGATCAATGTCACTATTGACGAAGATGCAACGGTTACTATTTATAAGAACGATATGACAACAGCAGAAGGCTGTGCGTTCGTTGATAACCTGACCGGTTATATCACAGCAAACAAAGGTACTGTTGTTAATAACGGTACGGTTACAGTAGAATAAAAAATGAGAACCCAACTTCGGTTGGGTTCTTTTTTTGCCTGTTTATTGACAAACTGCACAAAAGGGGCGGCTAAAGCCGCCCCTTGTTTTGCCGAAATGAAAAAATGCGAAAAAATATGAAAAAAATTGAAAAAAGGTGTTGACAAAGCGGGAAAGATGTG
>JBGVIG010000451.1:0-2579 GCA_045122995.1 Eubacteriales bacterium
TGCGTATGCAAAAGAGCTTATCGGAATCCATGAGCAGTTCAAAACTGAAAATACAGTTGGAATTATTGCTGACAAAAATGAAGATTTCGTTACTGAAAGCACCGAAACTGTGATTAAAGACGAAGAATCTGTTATTGCAGACGATATATCCGCTTCTGCAAGACTCGCTGAAAAGCTTCTCGCGGAGTACATTAACGAAAAAAGCATCTCGGACGGCAAGGTGCTTACTTCCAAAGACTTATATCGCCTCGCGGACGAATCTTTCGGTGGCACGCAGGCAGAGGGCGCATATAATCGCAAAGATGCTTACGATGCGATGGAGCTTGCCGTCAATAAATTCCTGCTTTCCTATGTGAAAGATCATAATAACGTCTTTTTTGGTAATGCAAGTGATGCGGTGGATTCTGTGAAATATATGGAAAAGATGCTCGCTTTGCTTCCGACGCAGAACGTCCGCACGCAGGAAATGGACGATTATCAGCAATTTTCCACGCCGCCAAATATTGCGTATCTCGCAGCATGGACGGCAAACGTCACCAAACGTGATGTTGTGCTGGAGCCTTCCGCAGGTATCGGCGGTCTTGCCCTTTATGCCAAGGCAAAAGGCGCTGAGGTGGCGGTCAATGAACTCTCAGAAAGACGTTTGGAAATTCTTAAAAACATGGGGTTCGATCACGTTTTCCATGAAAACGCAGAGCACATCGACGATATTCTTCCCGAGAATATAAAGCCAAGCGTCGTTATTATGAATCCGCCTTTTTCCTCTACAGCAGGCAGAACGCAGAATAATAAAACGTCCAATGCTGAGAAGCATATCGACAGCGCACTTTCTCGTCTTCGTGACGGCGGCAGACTGATCGCAATCCTCGGTAAAGGTATGAACGATGCGGATTATTACCGTTACTGGAATAAGCTTCGCAAATCTTACACCGTGAGAGCGAATCTCTCAATCGACGGTGAAAATTATAAGAAATACGGCACCACATGGAGGGTTCAGCTCGTGGTGATCGACAAGATCGGACCGCAGGTTGGTGATACCTTGACGGGAACATTCACCGATCTCACAGAAATCCCGAAGATATTGGAGGCAATCAAAAATGACAGGAACAATGTGGAAGAAGATCGTTCTGCAAGCGGCACAGACGGTGAGCGTGAATCCGTATCTCATGGAGGAGATCGACAATCCGACGTCGGACACAGCGGAAGCGATAGGCGTGCTGATGGAAGTACTGCCGAATCTTCCGGAACAACAGATAGAAAAAGCGCTCAAAGAATTTCGAGAAATGGCGCTCGAACCGACAGAAAAAGATCTGCAAAAGTTGGCAGTGAAGAAGCTCTCCGCGAAGACGGACGAGGAAGCGGAGATGCTGGACGCCGAGATCCTGGAGATGGCAATGGAACAAATGAGCCAAATGGCTCTGATCGACACGAACCCGAGTTATCATCACGATTGACCGAGGAAGTCAATACCGACGATGGCGTATATGCTACATTCGTCGTTCCAAATCTTCCCGTGTCAGGTGGCAAGCGTCACCCAGCCGTTTTGGTTGAGAGTGCTGCTATGGCTGCTGTCACTATGCCGGAAGCAACGTACAAACCGAGTCTTCCGCCCGAAGTTATCAAAAACAGCCTCTCCGATGCCCAACTCGTTACGGTAACATATGCAGGGCAGGCTCACGCGCAGAAGCTTCCCGATGGAACGCGCAAGGGCTTTTTCATCGGTGACGGTACGGGTGTGGGTAAGGGAAGACAGATTGCCGGCATTATTCTCGATAACTTCATGCAAGGCAGAAAAAAAGCGGTATGGATATCCAAAAACAATGACCTTTACGGTGACGCTATCCGTGACTGGACGGCAACCAGCGGAAGAAGCAGGGACGAAATCGTCAGCCACAACAAAATCAAGCCTAAAGACAAGATTACTCTTAATGAGGGTATTTTGTATTCCACATACGACACATTGAAATCCGAAAAAGGCGGTAACCGTCTTGAGCAGATCGTGGAGTGGCTCGGCAAAGATTTTGACGGCGTCATTGCCTTTGACGAGGCGCATAATATGGGCAATCTTTTCGGAAAGTCTGGTAAATTCGGCAAGTCAAAAGGCTCTGAAAAAGCAAAAGCAGGCGTAGAACTGCAAAGACTTCTCCCCAACGCAAGAATCGTTTACGTTTCCGCAACTGCGGCGACAGAGGTGGAAAACCTTGCATACGCGGAGCGCATCGGTCTTTGGGGCAGAGGTACAGCATTTAACGATGCTCAAGATTTTATCGCGAAGATCGGTTCTTCGGGACTTGCGGCAATGGAGCTTGTTATCCGTGATATGAAAGCGATGGGCTCTTACGTTGCGAGAAGCATCAGTTATAACGGCGTCAATTATGAAACGGTTGAACATCAACTGGATCCGATGCAGATGGAAATCTACAACACCATGAGCCGTGCATGGCAAAAGACTATGACCAACGCTATGAATGCTTTGGAAGTCACGGGAGGCAAATACAACAGCAACGAAAGACAGAGAGCGCTCGGTAATTTCTACAGCGCAATGCAAAGATTTTATAATCAAGTGCTGACGTCCATGT
>JBGVIG010000452.1:0-2646 GCA_045122995.1 Eubacteriales bacterium
CCACACCGAGATGCGGTGTGGAAACGTGCGCGGATTTTCCTGTCACGCGGATACGGAACCAATCCACACTTGCGTTGTTGGGGCCGGGAATGAGCGAAATCTTGCCTGCGTCCGTTTTGGAAGCGACATGGATACCAAATGTGCGGTCTGCACCGTCCACGAGTCCCTCGTCAATGAACACACGCGCGCCATAGCCGATCTCTTCCGCCTGCTGAAAGTGCAAGCGTACGGTGCCGCCAAAGCGATCTTTGTTCTCTGCGAGAAGTCTTGCCGCACCGAGAAGGCTTGCTGTGTGTGCGTCATGTCCGCAAGCATGCATCACGCCTGCGTTTCGGCTCTTATATGCACATTCATGCTCTTCCGTCACGGCGAGCGCGTCGGTGTCCGCGCGCAAAACGATGGTCTTTTCGCCTTCACCTGTGCCGTGGATTTCAGCATAAACGCCCGTTTCGCCCACGCGGCGAGGGGTAAGACCGAGCTTTTTCAGCTCTTCTTCGATCTTTTCTGCGGTCTTATGTTCATTTTTTGAAATTTCGGGATACATATGAAAATGTCTGCGAAGCGCGATCACGTCTGCATGGATCTTTTTGGCTTCGTCAAGGAAATATTGTGTGTGTGTCATGGCGATTCCTTTCGTATAATGACAAGACTTCCACACGGGCTCGCATGGAAGTCTTTGAGGTTCATAAATTATTTCGCAACGTCTGCTGTTCTTGCAACGATGATGTTTACATAGGGGTTGTTGCCGTCAGAACCCTGAGATTCGATGATGAGCGCATCTTTGGAGGGGCTAAGACCGATCTGTGTTGCGTATGTGCCGTTGATGGTGCAAGCAGCATAGTCATCAAGGAGAGAGGGAAGTGTGTCTGCAGAGGTGGGGATCACTTCTACGTTGCAGAGGTAACCGGTGATGTCTTTCATTTCAGGGTTGTAGCCTGCCGCGGGATCTACAGTGATAAGACCTGCAGATTCCAAAAGCTTGAGTGCGCGTGCAAGGTTGGTTGCGTCGTCCGGAATACCGATCTTGATCTTGTTGGTGTCAGTAGCGAGTGCTTTGAGTGCATCAAGATCTGCAGCTTTCTTGGAATAGAGAGAAAGGGGAGCGATGAGGGTATCGCCTACAACGGTGAGGTCATAACCTGCTGCGTTAATTTCTTTCTGGAGATATGCTTTGTGCTGGAAAGCATTGAGGTCAACTTCGCCGTTGGCAAGAGCCTGGTTGGGAAGGTTGTATGCGGAGAATTCAACGAGTTCGATGTAAATGCCTGCGTTCTGATCGTCAAGAACCTTCTGAACAGCGTTCCAGTGCTGGTTGGAAGAACCACAAACACCAACTTTTACGACGGTTTTGCCATCTTTGGAAGATTTGTAAGCGTCGATTTCAGCTACGAGTGTCGCGGGATCAACGTCGAGAGCTTCATATTCGTATGCAGGGAAATATGCTTCTTTGTATTTTTCAAGCATGTAAACAGCAACGGTAGGTGTCTGGAATGCGTCTACGATGGTATCGCAAAGTTCGCTTGTGATGACGCTTTCTGTAGCGCCGCAAGAGGTGAAAGCGAATGTGCCGATCGCGAGAACGAGCGCGAGGGAAAGGGTGAGAATGCGTTTGAAGGTGTTTTTCATGAGGAGATCTCCTTTGGGTTAATTATGTGAAATTTTATTTTTTTACGTATGTTTTTTTGAAAAGACTGCGATTTGTCGTCTTTTTTGCGAGGAAAGATCCGATGCCCTGCAGGATACAAACGAAAATGAGAAGCACGATCACACAGACGTTGACGATATCCTGATGGAATTGGTTTTGTCCATAGCTGATAGCAAAGCTGCCAAGACCGCCGGCACCAACGGCACCTGCCATTGCAGTAAGACCAACAAGGCTGATGGCGGTGATGGTGGTCACACGAACAAGCTCCGGAACTGCTTCATGCAGATATACGCGGAAGATGAGCCCGAATGTGCTGCTGCCCATGCTTCTTGCTGCTTCGATCTTGCCGGGGTGAACGTTGGCAAGCGCGTTTTCCACTTGTCTGGAGAAGAAGGGGACCGTACCGAAAATCAAAGGAATGATCGCACCCTTCACACCGATCGCTGTGCCGATCATGGCTCTGGTGAACGGAATGAGGAAGATGAGAAGAATGATAAACGGAATGGAACGGAAGATATTGATCGCCACGTCAATGATGAGAAAAACGGGGCGGCACGGCTTGATGCCGTCTTTTTTGGTGACGGTGAGGATCACACCGAAAACAATGCCGAGAATGAAGGAGAAGATGCCCGAAATGCAGAACATCACGAGCGTCTGCCAGCAAGCTGCCCAGAATTTATCAATGTAATCGAGCAGGTTGGGAATGAGCTTTTCAAGAATTTCCATCATGTTCGATCACCTCCACTTTGACGTTGCATTTTTTGAGATAAGAAACAGCGGCGGTTGTATTTTCTTCGCTGCCCGAAAGCACCGCGATCATACTGCCGAGCTGACTGCCCTTGAGCATTTCCACGCTCGCAAGAACGATATTCACATTCACGTTGAAGCGGCGCGAGATATCGGAAATGATCGCTTCGCCAACGCAATCCTTTTCAAACATGAGCTTGAGAAGCTTATCACCGCCTGTGGTCTGCACGAGAGGCGAGCCTTTGCGGATAAGG
>JBGVIG010000453.1:0-8340 GCA_045122995.1 Eubacteriales bacterium
GAACTTGGTACGGACTATGAATGGTGGCATAATTTTTATGAATTTCATAAACTTGCCATGGATGAACTAGATGCCTTCGATTACGAAAAATACCAAAAGAACGGTTTTCGCGCAGAGCATTTGGGAGATTATCCTTTGAAGTTTGAAAAAAAGAAAGATTGATCTGAAAAAATAAAAACAGACAACAAATTTCGATATTCTGACGAAAGGAATGAAAATAAAAATGATAGGCAGAGAGCGTTTTTGCCGATTGATCCGAAAAGAAAAGGCGGATCGGATCGGTTTTTGGATGGGAGATCCCATTTCCCAAACAAGGAAGATCTATATGCAAAAGATCGGCGTGGAAAAAGGCAACGAACTTTCCGTATATATGAACGATGATTTTCAGTGGATCGCACCCGATTATAAATGCTGGGTGGGGAAAAATCCAATGTTTGATGTTTTAAATGGGGAAACGCGCATTTCCTTAAGTCAGCCTGGTATGTTTGCAGATTGCGAAGACCCGGCAGTGATCGAAGCCTATGAAAATATGCCCGATCCCGAAAATATCGATCTTGACCGCTTGGAATCGCTTTTAGATGAGGTTCATGCGAACGGTATGGCAACGGCAAGCGGTATGTGGAGTTGTTTCTTTCATGTGGTGGCGGATTTTTTCGGCATGGAAAATTATTTCATAAAGATGTATACCGACCCCGAGGTGGTGGAAGCTTTGACGGCGCGAGTCGTGGATTTTTATCTTGCTGCCAATGAAAGAATTTTTCGACGTCTCGGAGATAAGATCGATGTATTTTTCATGGGAAATGATCTTGGCACACAAAGAGACCTTATGATCAGCCCCGAATGTTATCGTCGCTTTGTCAAACCTTATCAAAAAAAGCTGATTGACCAGGCAAAAGCTTTTTCTCTCCCCGTAATGGTCCATTCCTGCGGTGCGATCGGCAGGATCATTCCCGATCTTTTGGAGCTGGGGATCGATGCGCTGCACCCATTACAAGCGCAGGCGAGCGGCATGGATGCGAAAAGTTTAAGTCAATATAAAGGAAAACTGCTGTTTGTCGGGGGCGTGGATACTCAGCAGCTTTTGCCGAATGCCGATCCCGATACGGTCAAGGAAAAGGTCATGCGCTTATATGAAGATTTTGGCGATTTTTGGATCGCATCACCGAGCCATGAGGGCGTTTTGCCGAATATCCCTTTGGAAAACATATTAGCGATCCGTAAAGCCGCAGAACAACTCGGAAAGGAGAGAAAACCATGAGCAGACCTCTTTTATCCAAAGAAGAACTGATCGAAGCAGGATATCCTTATGGAAAAGCCATCGAAGGAATTCCGCTTGGCGATCCAAAAACAGAATTTTTACGCACAAAGCCCGATCATATCGTATATCAGCCAAAAAATCTGGCGCGTGGCGATACGGGAAACGAGCATTTTCTTGTTTTTCCCAATAAAAACGAAACTAAACTCCTTGCACTTTGGCTGCAAAGCACAAAAGAGGGCTCGGGAGATGAATGTATCGTTTTGGCGCAAAGCGAAGACGGGCATCTTTGGAGTGAGCCGCGCGTGCTCTTAAAAACTGTTCGCGGCGTGCAAAGGGTGCGCTGGGGCGTTCCGTTCGTGACCCAAAGCGGCAGGATCTATATTCTTTACCGCAGAGATACGCAAGAAAAGGCGAAGACCAATATGGCGGGCATTTTTTCGGACGATGACGGCGAGACTTGGAGCGAACCCGGCGAGATCCCTTTTCCGAAAACACCATGGGATCCCGAAGGCGTGCTTGTCAATTGGGTAGCTTTTCAAGTCCCTGTGCGCGATGCGTTCGGCAATTATATTCTCGGCATAACGGTCTCCACGAGTGATCAATATAAGCCATATCCTCCCACATGGTTTTGGAATGATACGCACGCCATGCTGATGCGCTTCACCAACATGGATGAAGATCCTGCGTGCGAGGATATTCAGTTCACCTTATTCCCCAAGCAGGGCATCAGCGTACCAAATCCTGTTTTTTCGGGATATGATTCCTGTCAGGAACCATCCGTTGTATGTCTACCCGACGGCAGACTTTTCGTTCTGATGAGAACGCTGATGGGCTCTCCTTATTATTCGCTGATCACCGCAAGCGGCAAAAATTGCACGGAGCCGTTACCTTTGCGCTATCGGGACGGAACTCCTGTTTTACATCCGCTTTCGCCTTGTCCCGTTTATGCGCTCGCAGACGGCCGTTACGTGATGTTAAACCACAATAATGCGGGAAAGATCGGGGAACTTGACCAATTAAAGCTGGAAACCCGCTTTAATACAGCCAATTATATCCGCAATCCCACATACATCAGCTTCGGCACGTATTCTCCGCAAAGTCCGCAGGGGATTGAATTTGATCCGCCTATATTATTTGCGGATACGGAAGATATCGCCGTTGGACCAAAGGCAACAGCAGAAAGTTGTACGTATACGAGTCTCACCTGCTTTGGCGGCGAAACTGTACTTTGGTATCCTGATCGAAAATTTTATTTATTGGGCAAAAAATTATTTTAAGAAAGCTGTATATGCAGCGAGCTTACATATTTTTCGGGAGAAAGTCCGAAATGTGTTTTGAATGCTTTGCTGAAGGCATAAGGCGTTGAAAAACCAAGTTCTTCTGCGACGTTTTTGACTTTTGCACCGCCAAGCAATTTTTCCAAAGCAAGATCCATGCGGCGTTGATTATAATATTTTTTCGGTGTTGTATGATATACGTTTGAAAAATTGCGCGTGATATGCTCTCGGGTATAGCCGAGCTGACGGGCAATCGTATCCATGTCTGGCATTTTTGCTTCAAAGCGATCGAGCATATCACGTGTTTTCTGGGCTAAGCTATCGGTTTGCGTCAGCGCTTTTGGAAGACGGGACAGCAAAAAGCCTATGGTGTGCGCAACAAGATCGCTGTCACCACTCGGTGTATATTTTCTCCAGAGCGCGACGGCATCGGCAAGAGGGGTTCCTTCCGCGACTTCGATTTCCGTAAAGGCGGTTACAGGTGGGACGGTTATGATATGAGCATGTGTATGAAGGAGTTTATGCTCGGGATTTTCATAAAGTGTAAAGGATTTTTTGACGGGAGTCAGATACAAATGATGTTTTTTAAATCTGATCGCTTTGCCATTCTCCTCATAATAGCCTTCACCGTCAAGAATATAGTAAAGTCTGGAAAATCCAACGAAGACGTCCTTATATACCCAATTGTCATGAGTATAGCTTTCATTGAAAAGTAAAAGATTTTGTATGATCATAGTAAAATCATTGTATCGAAAAGTGCGGTTTCTGTCAAGACAGATCGCAAAAAACTAAAGTGAAAATGAGAATATAAAATGAAGCCTTATGATCCTAACAGCATATTTGAAGGAGGCGTTTATATCAAAGCGCAAAACGAGCCTTCGCCATATTCCTTAAACGATCCTTTACCGATGTTTCGTCGGGAGATCTTATGGACAAACGAGATTCGGAAAGCGGAAATTTTGATACAAAGTCCCGGATTCGCAAGAGTTTATATCAACGGAAAAGATATCACAAAGGATCTTTTTATTTCCCCCATCAGCGATTACCGCAGGATCCTTTGGTATAACCGCTATGATGTGAGAGATTTTCTGCATAAAGGAAAAAACACAATCGCCGTTCTGCTCGGCAACGGCTTTTTTAATGAATCCTTTGACAGCGGTTGGCATTATCAAACAGCCGAATGGAGAGATGCACCCCAATTTCTTCTCTGCCTGAAAATCAACGGCGAGACCGCGCTTGTCAGCGACGGAAGCTGGCGGACCGATCAGACACGTTCCCCCATCATTTACAGCCATTTGAGAAGCGGAGAATATTATGACGCAAGAAAAAAAGATGATTCTTGGCTTTTTTGCGGCTTTGATGATTCCGATTGGCAATTTGCCATCGAACGAAAGGATGCGCCGACGGGCGAGCTGAAAGAGATCTGCTGTCAGCCCGTTCGGGAAGTGGAGGAGATCCGTCCTGTTGCCGTTACGAAGACGGAAGAAGGATACCTTGTAGATTTCGGGGTAACGATTTCGGGTTATATGGAGATCACACTTCAAGCGGAAAGGGGCGATGAGATTCTCTTTCGGTATACGGAGGACGTGGATGAAAAACTGTGTCCGAAATATAATCAAATGGATAGACCCTGCTTCTACAACGAATCCCCGTTTCATTTGAATAAAATGATAGCATCGGGCGATCAGGATACCTTTAAACCGCTTTTTTGCTATCACGGATTTCGTTATGTTTTGATCGAAGGCTTACAGGACAGCTCTCAAATTTCGGACATCAAGGCGTATTTTACCCATCAAGACGTGGAAAGAAGATCAGATTTTTCTTCGGGAAATGATGTTTTGAATTATATTTATCATGCAGGCATACGCTCTTCTTACTCTAATATGTTTTGGTGCATGACGGATTGCCCGACGCGGGAAAAACTCGGTTGGGCAAACGATGCGCAAGCAACCGCGGAACAGCTTCTGATCAATTTTGATATCGTTCCTCTTTTTGAAAAATGGTTTGAGGATATCAAATCCAGCATGCGCGAGGACGGCTCTTTGCCGGGCATCATTCCTTCGCCCGATTGGGGATTCCATAGTGGCCCAGTTTGCGACGGCTTACTTTACGAGCTTCCGTATAAGGTCTATTTATACACGGGAAAAACGGATATGCTGACAGAAGGAATTCCGTATTTTGAAAGATATGCCACCTTTTTGGAGCAAAAAATAGAGAGCGGACACGAATTTTGGCTTGCAGATTGGATGGGACACGGCAACAGCGAACGCATACCGAATTCCTTTGTACGTGATTTTTATTTGATCAAGGCATTTACGGTGACAGCGCTTGCAAGAAGGCTTGCAGGACTTTCCGATGCCGTTTGGGAGGAAAAACGCAAGCGCTTTTCCGAACGCTTTATCAATACTTATCTTGACGAAAATGGTTTTTGCACGATCTGCGAGCAGAGTGCTATTGCAATGATGTTGGAAGCCGGACTTTTTCGGGAAGAAAAAACTCTTTGTGAAGAACTTGTGCAAACGGTGCTTCGTGATGAGTGCAAGCTGACAAGCGGCATGGTGGGCGTGCAATATCTGTATTCTGCTCTCAGCCGAAGCGGCAGGGCAGATCTTGCCTTCCGATTGATTACGGAAAGTGAACCCGGATTCAAAACTTGGTTTTCTCACGGCGCAACCACGCTTTGGGAAAGCTGGGACGGCGCGAATAAGGGCTCGCATAATCATCATATGTTCTCCTGTGTTGTCGCATGGTTTTATCAATCCTTGCTTGGTCTAAGACCCGATCCCACATATCCCGGCTTTGAAAGGGTCGAGCTTTGCCCTCATATGCTGAGCGATATCCCGTTTGTTTGCGGCAGTATGCAAACAGTGAGAGGCAAATTGGAAGCAGAGTGGCGTTATGCTGACGGAAGCTTTGTTTATACGGTAACGATCCCCGAAGGCATTCGGGCAAGCTATCGAGGAAAAGCGCTTTCTTCAGGAATCCATACGTTCACAGTTAAGGAGGAAACGGTATGAAGATCCTTGAAAAAATGAGAAAAAAACAAGAATCACCCGAGGATCATGAGGGTGTCACCATCGCCTTTCTAGGAGACAGCGTTACACAGGGCTGCTTTGAGATCTATAAAAAAGCAGACGGTAGGATCGAAACAGTTTATGACAGTAAAAATAACTATGGCACACGCCTTTCGGAAATGCTCAGCCTACTGTTCCCTTCTGTGCCGATCAATATGATCTATGCGGGACGCAGCGGCGACAGCGCGCCGCGAGGAAGTCTCCGCGTATCGCGCGACGTGATCCACCATGCCCCCGATCTTGCGATCGTTTGCTACGGCCTTAATGATTGCTCACGCAGAGAAAACAGTGCGGAGCGTTATACCCAAGCATTGGAGTCGATCTTTGATCAGCTTTTGGAACGGGAGATCGAGGTTATTTTTATGACACCGAATATGATGAATACGGTGCTTGACCCTCGCCTTGCGGATAAGGATCTGCTTGCCATTGCCGAAAACTGTGCGTTTATGCAAAATGAAGGCATTTTCGACCGTCATATCGAAGCCGCCCGTGCACTTTGCCGTGTAAAAGGGATCCCTGTTTGCGATTGCTATGCGCTTTGGAAGCAGATGGAAAGAATGGGCGTGGATACCACGGCGCTTCTTTCCAATCATATCAATCATCCGCTGCGGGAAATGCACTTTCTCTTTTCTTATGAGCTTATGCGGACGCTCTTCCTTGAAGTTTGATTTCGATCTACATTTTCTCTGTCTAAAAAACGATTCAAGCTTTTCGCTTGAATCATTTTTCATAGTTTGTTTAGGTATTATGAAAAAATATATTTACGCATAAAAATATTCCCGATCAACCGATCGGGGATATTATATTTAAGCAGTCTTTTCGGTGTAATACTGTGCTTGCGCGCGCCCAAGTCCCATGCCGTGATTTTCTCCCTTGGTGGAAAGGAATTTGCCACCGATCATTTCTTTTTTCTTGCCTGCCAAATTGGTAAAAGACATATAGAGGTGTTTTTCATTTTTCACGCCGATGTAGATGCGGACAAATCGGTCTTCCGCGGGTAGTTTCTCTGTCGCTTCCATCGCGTTATCAAGAAGATTTCCGATGATAACTTCTTAATTTTTTCAAAAAAGTATTGACAAGTACATATTCTTGTGATATAATAGTCAAGCAATCAAGCGATGGCCCGGTGGTCAAGCGGCTAAGACACCGCCCTTTCACGGCGGTAACACGGGTTCGATTCCCGTCCGGGTCACCAAACAAAACAAATCCGAACTACTTCGTGACAAACGATGTGTTCGGATTTCTTTTTTATGTTACATATCCTTATTAAAAGCTTAGGTGCAGGCATCACGCCTGCACCTTTTTCTTATTCATTAAATAGTTGAAGCAATCTCGCTTCCTCTTTTATAAACCAATCTTTCGTTCGAAGCGCATCAAAATCTGCGGATTCCATCTTT
Source organism: Eubacteriales bacterium (assembly GCA_045122995.1). Classification (GTDB taxonomy): domain Bacteria; phylum Bacillota; class Clostridia; order Oscillospirales; family CAG-272; genus QALR01. The sequence goes on from JBGVIG010000453.1 coordinate 7,007, forward strand.
CCACGGATCATTCTTGCAATTTGAAGTTTATCCGTAGGTGTTGCAGTCACTTTCCAACCTGCGACCATTGGCGCAGTAAGGTCATGTTCTTTGATTTGCACAGATTTTTCCGTAAGATCGATAGCGCGTTTCAGATGATGACAGATCACCACATCGCTTTTTTCGGTCTGTGTCTCGTCAAGAGCAATATTGATATGCATATATGCGAGTTTTTTCATAGTTGGATAGCTCATATCGTCATGGGGATACAACGTTTCATAAACTGCCGATACGGTCTTAAACAACTCCTGCCCATATCGAGTATCTTTTCCCGACTTTTCGATCAAACGGCATGCCAAATAATACATTTCCTCCAAAAACCAATGCGTACAAAAGCCAACATCGTAAATCAGTTCCTCGCCCTCGTCCATTCTCGTCCAAAGAATATCTCGTGTGCAAAAAACAGGAGCCGCCTTCTGTATCCAATCCTGCGCAAGTTCCCTATTTCCACTATCCAAGTAAGCGCTGACCAAAAGACTAATTGCTTGTCCCCGATAATATCCGTGATCGGTGGAACCCCAAATATCCATGGCAAGAGCAATCGCATCTTCCCGATATTTTACTTTATCCACATCGTAATACATCGACATCAGCATTTCCTTGACTTCTACATTGTTGGGCATTTGTTTATACGCCTCCTGCCAAATAGCAAGTGCTTCTTTTTTATGACCGTTTTCATAAAATTCGGCACTGCGTGCGTCATATTCCGCGTATAATTTCGCTTCATCAATTTTTTCAACCTGAAGAAGTTCATCCACCGTGATATCAAAAAAACGAGCAATCTCCGGAAGAAGAAAGATATCCGGACAAGTGATGTCATTCTCCCATTTACTAACAGCTTGGTAAGATACATCCAGAAAGGAAGCGAGGTTTTCTTGCGAAATATTTTTCTCTTTTCTCAAAGTTTTCAATTTTTCACCGAGTGATATTTTCATATATGTTCTCCTTTCAAAATTGTTTTGTAGCTACAATCTTATTATACGAGAATATCGATATGTTTACAATAACGCATTTGGTTTATTGCAACAACGAAAATTCAACCAAACAGCGAACATCTCAATTATTACGCTTGTACCCTTTTCTTTCGATTCCTCTCAGCTCTCCACCTCTCAAAATCTTTCCAATTCTCCTCATTCTCAAAATATTTCAAAACAAACGGAAGAAAACTCCGTGCGATCAACTCGTATTCGTAGTCGAGAATATTCTTGGGAATTATTTTCGGCTCTTCATCGTCATCCATGCAACCGCGCTTATTGATCCAAAGCCAAAGGAATGAGATATACAGTTTACGGCAT
>JBGVIG010000454.1:0-1479 GCA_045122995.1 Eubacteriales bacterium
AATGAGCAGAAGTCTTAAAAAAGCGCCTTTCGTCGAAGAAAAGCTCTACAATCGTGTTTGCGAAATGAATGCAAAGAACGAGAAGAAGGTTCTCAAAACCTGGTCTCGCGCATCCACCATATTCCCGGAATTTGTCGGTCACACCATCGCAGTTCATGATGGCAAAAAGCACGTTCCGGTGTATGTAACCGAAGATATGGTCGGTCACAAGCTCGGTGAGTTTGCACCTACCCGCACCTTCAAAGGTCACGCAGGATCCAAAACTTCCAATAACGGTAAATAATTGAAAGGGGAATTGTGAAAATGGAAGCAAAAGCTTATCTGAAATACGCAAGAATTTCCCCTCGCAAGGTTCAAATCGTTCTCGATCTGATCCGCGGCAAGGATGTTGCTACCGCTATGGGAATTCTTCAAAACAAGCCTCGCGCGGCTTCCGAGCTTCTCATTAAGCTCCTGAAAAGCGCAATTGCAAATGCAGAAAACAACTTCCAGATGGATGCTTCGAAGCTGTACGTTTCCGAGTGCTTCGTTTGCCCCGGCCCGACTCTGAAAAGAATCATGCCCCGTGCAAAGGGAAGCGCAGACCGCATCCTGAAGAGAACCAGCCACGTAACAATGGCTGTTAAGGAAAGAGACTGAGAGAGGAGGAAACAATAGAATGGGTCAGAAAGTAAATCCCCACGGTCTTAGAGTGGGCGTGATTAAAAACTGGGATTCGAGATGGTACGCAAAAGACGAAGTCTTTGGTGATACTCTTGTTTCCGACTACAACGTCAGAAAGTACCTCAAGAAGGAACTGTATGACGCAGGTATTTCCAAAATTGAGATCGAGCGCGATGGCCACAGAGTCAGAGTGTTCGTAAACTGCGCAAAGCCCGGTATGGTTATCGGTCGCGGCGGCGCAGAGATTGAAAAGTATCGTTTGCAGCTGGAAAAGATGGTTGGTATGCCCGTTGCTCTCAACGTTGTTGAGATCCGTCAGCCCGACCTCGATGCACAGCTGGTTGCCGAGAACATTGCAAGACAGCTTGAGGGCCGTGTTGCCTTCCGCCGTGCAATGAAGATGGCTATTCGTAACACCATGCGTCTTGGTGCAAAGGGTATCAAGATCAACTGCGGCGGCCGTCTTGGCGGTGCCGAGATCGCACGCTCCGAGCACTATCACGAAGGTACCATTCCGCTTCAAACCCTGAGAGCTGACATCGAGTATGGTTTTGCAGAGGCAAACACCACCTACGGTAAGATCGGTATCAAGGTTTGGATCTACAAGGGCGAGGTTCTTGCTGAGAGCGAGAACGCTGCAAGAAGAAACGACCGCACCGACCGCCGTCCTCCCCGTCGTGATGGCGACCGTCGCCGCGATAACAACAGAGGTCCCCGCAACGGTGGCTTCCGCGGTGGCAGAAAACCCGAGGGAGGTAACCGCTGATGTTGATGCCTAAGAGAGTAAAATACAGACGCGTACAGCGCGGTCGTTTG
>JBGVIG010000455.1:0-1348 GCA_045122995.1 Eubacteriales bacterium
TTCCCGCAAACGTAAAGATTACAAATGGGGAAAGCACGGTTCCCGTTTCTCGTGGTCTTGGTTCTTCGGCAACGCTTCTGGCAGCAGGTGCGCTCGCAGCAAACAAGCTCCACGGCAATCTGCTTTCCGACGATGAAATTTTTGAAATTTGCAATCGCATCGAAGGCCACCCCGACAACGTAGCCCCTGCGCTTTACGGCGATCTTTGTCTTTCCCTGCTCGACGGCGAAAAGCCGATCATCGTCAAATATCCCGTTAGCGAAAAGCTTTTCTTCACCGTCGTGATTCCGGATTTTGAGGTTTCCACTCCTGATGCCAGAGGTGCGCTCCCCAAAGAAGTGCCTTATCCTGATGCCGTTTTCAATCTTTCGCGTGCTGCTCTTCTTTCCCACGCGTTTTCTTCCGGTGATGGCCGTTTGGTTTCGCTTGTTACCAAAGATAAGCTCCACGAGCAATATCGTAAAAAGCTTTTCCGTAATGTTGCTGACGTTGAAAAAGCTGCTATTTCAGCAGGCGCGCTCTCGTTTATTATCAGCGGTGCCGGCTCCACTTGCCTTTGCATTTCCGAAAAGCCCCTGGCAGATGACTTAAACGCGGCGCTTGCACAGCTCCCTAACGGTTGGAAAGCGATCTCCCTTGCCGTCGATCACGAAGGTGCAAAAGAAATCTGAAGTTCTTTTTGAAATCATAAAGGAGAAAAATCATGTATAAAAATTTTCTTCTTGTCGATAAAAGTATTCTGCCCGATTACTATGAAAAAGTGATCGAAGCACGCGCGCTTTTGTCCAGCGGAAAGATCAAAGATGTTTCCGAAGCCGTAAAACAAGTCGGAATTTCTCGCAGTACATATTATAAATATAAAGATTACGTGTTCGCATTGAATCCAGATCTGGAATGCAGAAAAGCCGTCATTTCTTTCACGCTTTCTCACAAAACGGGACTCCTTAGCGAAGTTCTCGGCGTCTTTTCCGAATGTGGCACAAATATTCTCACCATCACGCAAAATCCGCCCATCAATTCTCGTGCGCACGTTGTCGTTTCTCTTGATATTTCTCATTTGATCCTCGATGCAGATGCTTTGATCGGAAAGCTTTCCGACATTGACGGCGTCTTTGGCGCAAGACTCATTTCGATTGAATAACGTACTGCTTTCAATTTATTTTTTACAAAAAATGCACCCTTTTTCAGGGTGCATTTTATTTTATTCAAAAGCTTTTGCCACTTCCGCAAGAAGAGTGCGGATCTTCAGCTTCTGCGGACAAGCCTTTTCACAAGCGCCGCAACGAACGCAGTCGGAAGCTTTACCGCCGTTTTCGGTGAGTGCTATGTAATCCTTTTCGGGATGGTT
>JBGVIG010000456.1:0-2251 GCA_045122995.1 Eubacteriales bacterium
ATAATGAACAACAAACGCGGACACGCCTTGCGCATTATACGCAGCCGCTACGTTATCACCTTCGATATTTGTGCTAAGGCTACCATAACCTCCACCCGGGAAGATAAGCACGCAGGATTTGGAGCCTTCTACGATATAAGGCTTCACAGCAGGCGTTTGAACCGGTCTTGCTCTTTCGATAAAATACGGAATTTCACCTTCAGGCCAAAGAGGAAGTTTGGCGTGCGCCGCAATGTCTTCTGCACTGATAGCAGGTTCGGGAGCAACCGTTGTGGTTTCTTCCGTAGTAGTTTCCTCAGTTGTCGTTTCTTCTGTGGTGATTTCTGTAGTGGTTTCCACAGTTGTTTCCTCTGTGGTTGTTTCCGTTGTCGTCACAACCGTTGTTGTCGCCTCTGTGGTGGTAGCCGTTGTTGTTGCGGCAGTCGTGGTTTCCACGATCGGTTCTGTGGTGGTTTCCACAGATGCTTCACCACAACCGGAAAAAGCAAGCAGCATCACACCAACAAGCACAAGGGCGATGGAACGAATGATTTGTTTTTTCATGATATCCTCCTGATGTATTTATAAATTTAATTGTTTGTCTAAAAAAGAAACGGCAAGGTCAATCCATCTTGAATAATCGGAAAAGCTTCGACCAAGCCCAATGCCATGCGCGCCATCCGAAAACGCGTGACATTCCGATATGATCTCCTTTTCTTTCAAAGCTGCGTGAAGTGCCTCGGCATTTTTCTGATAATCCACCGCAGTATCCTTTTTGCTATAAAACAAAAAGGTGGCCGGCATCACAGAAAGATGATAAGAATATGAATATTTTTGAATTTCCGCGTAAACGTTTGCGTTTTTCCCAAGAAAAATAGGAGGCATTGTCGGAAACGTACCGTCACCGAGCGTCACCACGGGATAGCCAAGTACACAAGCATTAGGGCGAGAATCCTCTAAACTGATCGCATCTGTTTTTTCCGATGAAGAATGTTGTGCTACCAGCATAGCAAGATGTCCTCCCGCGGAAAAACCAAGAACGGCGATCTTGTCCTTCGCAAGCCCAAACGCGCTCGCATGATGGCGGACAAACTGCATTGCACGTATCCCGTCTGCAAGGATCGCGCGTCCGTCCGAAGGTGCATATCGATATCGAACCACAAAAGCCGAAATTCCTTTTTCATTCAATGCTTTTGCAATAGCAACACCCTCACTTTGCACACTAAGCTGAAAATATCCCCCGCCGGGAAAAATCACAACCGCATACTTAGCGTTATTCACAAGAAACGGCGTAACAATCGGCAAAAGATCCCCTTCCACGGCATATGGGGGGGTACCGTCCCAAAGCGGAATTTCTTTTCGTTCGTTCTCCATCATCTTTTTTCGCCGCCGACGATCACTGTACCCGTGCATTCCGTAACGGCGTCTTCACGAATGATCTCACCCACAGAATCCACACAGATCGTACCGGACTTGGGATTTTTAATGGAATCCACGTGACCGATCACCGTTGCTTCCACGTCGGAATATTCAAACGAAAGGTCACAGCCTTCCATCGTGCAATCAATCAGCTTCAGATCCTTGCAATAGCAAAGCGGCTGTGTGCCAATGATCTTACAGCGGATCAAGGTAAGCCCCTCTGAAAACCACGCAAGATATTCCCCCTTGACAACGCTATCCTCCACCGTGATATTTTTTGCGTGCCAAAAGGCGTCTTTGGTATCTAGAAAGCTATTTTTAATATGTAAATTTTCTACGTACTGAAAAGAATATTTTCCTTTAAGTTCGAAACGATCAAGCGTGATATCACGGCTATCCAAAAAGACGTATTCCGCCGTAACCTTGGAATCCGTAAGCGCAATATCAGAGCACTTCCAGCCAAATTCAGGCGAATTTGCCTCACAATGTTCCATCTTCACATGATTACATTCGCGCAAGATCTTGATACCGTTGCAAACACAGTTCTTGAACGTGCCGTTCTCTCCATACCAGACTGCCGCTCTCGCCTTTTCATCAAAATTGCAGTTTTCTACTTCAAATCCATTCACGCGCCAAAGCGGATAGCGCAAGGAGAAATCACAGTTTCTCACCTCAATATTCCGACATTCTTTCAGTGCGGATTCACCGTCAGCAGGACCTGCAAACGTACAATCCAAAACTTCCGTATTTTGAAGATGATAAAGCGCACGCTCCTCATCGAAAACTTGATTTTTGATCTGTTTTTCCATTGTCATCTTTATAAAACCTCATATTTTTGTTTATTGTTTATAGT
>JBGVIG010000457.1:0-1127 GCA_045122995.1 Eubacteriales bacterium
AAGCCTGAAGATTTTGATGGGCTTACTTGTGTGCCGCCTATTATGAAGCGCGTCATGCTCGGAACGGAAACGGAAGATGATCTTTTTCGCTTTGATACATGGATGATTGACACATATATGCTGGAGTTTTATTGCTTTGAAAGCTTTTATGGTGCCCGTCTTTATGAGAATCATGCAGATTATGCGGCGGCGATCGCCTGGGAATATGCTATGCTTCGGGAGAAGAAGCTTTTTCCCGAGGAGCTTTTGAAGGGTGGTTTTTTCACGTTTTTCTACCACGTCGTTTTTGAGTCCACAATGGAAGATATCAAGGAATTTCAACTACGCTCTTATGGAGAGGCAGATACCTTTGAGGTGCGTCGGTTTGAAAATATGACTTATCTCATTCGCTATCCGAAATCCTTTGAACGTGGGAAAAAATACCCTGTGATCCTTCTATTGCACGGTGCGGGGAGTCGCGGCAAGGATATCGAAGTGCTGAAAAACAACAGCTATTTTGCGATCACGGAAAAGCAAGAAGATTTTCCGTTTATCACCGTAGCGCCGCTTTGCCATGAAAATTCTTGGTTTGATCTTTGGGATACGATGAAAAAGTTTGTCAAACAACTGCGCACCTTTGATTTTTGCGATCCAAATCGCCTTTACGCGATGGGAACGAGCATGGGCGGTTATGCGGTGTGGCAGCTTGCGATGACATTTCCTTCGGTTTTTGCGGCAATCGTTCCGATCTGTGGCGGCGGTATGTATTGGAATGCCGCACGCCTTTTGAACGTACCTGTATGGGCATTTCACGGAGAAAAAGACGAATTGGTTTTTCCCGAAGAAACGAAAAAAATGGTGCAGAACATCAATCTTATCGGTGGACGCGCGCGTATGACACTCTATCCCGATTGCGACCATGATGCATGGACGAAGACATATCAGAATCCTGAAGTTTTCAAGTGGCTGCTTTCCAAAAAGAAGGGGTGAGAAAAACGATGAATTTTGAAGAATTAAAAACGATCGTACGAGAGGCACAGAAAATCGTATTTTTTGGTGGAGCAGGTGTTTCTACAGAAAGCGGAATCCCTGATTTTCGAGGAACTGACGGGCTTTACACCGAGGATAGCGAGGAATATGAGGAAAGC
>JBGVIG010000458.1:0-4372 GCA_045122995.1 Eubacteriales bacterium
GATCTCCGACGTGGCCAATGCGGTATACGACGGCACCAGCGCCATCATGCTCTCGGGCGAGACTGCGGCGGGCAAATACCCTGTGCAGGCAGTCAAGATCATGGCGAGGATCGCGGAGACGACCGAAGAGAATATCCATTACGCCAAGCGCTTCCGCAATACGGATTTTGAGATCCGTAATTCGGTGGACGCGATATCCCATTCCACCTGCGGCATGGCCATTGATCTGAATGCCAAGGCCATCGTGGCTTGCTCTTTGTCGGGCATGACCGCGCGCATGGTCTCCCGTTTCCGCGCGCCCGTTCCCATCATCGGACTCACGACCGACGAGCGCACGTGGCGTCGGCTGGCGCTGTCCTGGGGCGTGATTCCCGCGATCTGCGAGGTCTTCCCCTCCACAGACGTGCTTTTCTATACGGCCAAGAAAATGGCCAAATCCACCCTGTCTCTTTGCAAGGGAGATCGCATCGTCATTACGGGCGGCGATACCAGCGGAAGGTCGGGAAATACCAATATCATCAAGGTCGAGGAAATGTAAGTCCTAATCGGCAAATATAGAAAAAGCCCTCGCACCGTTGCGGTGCGAGGGCTTGCTGTTTATACGCCGTAGGTTCCCGTCAGGGGATCCCGAAATATCCCCAGCTCGGGGGTCAAGAAGGTGAAAACAATGAAGAGGATCGCGATGACGCAAAGCACCCCTATAGCCAATTTTGGCGCTTTGCAGCGTATTTTCTCTTTTTTGAACAGCCGTGTTTCGTAAAGATACGCAATCGCGGCGGCGACAAAGAAAATGGCGATATTCAGCCAGTCGGGGGACTTCTTGAAGACCCCGTTGTAGGTGTAGAAAAGAACGGGGATCAGGATGATTCCCAAAAGGATCCCACGCAGCTTGATACACCAATAGTCCTTGCGATCCTTGAAGTGAAAGCTTTGCACAACGGAAAAGATCAGCATTGGCCAAAAGAGTAGCTTCATATGCTCCCACGTCGATTCATTTACCCCCGAGAAAGGGGCGATCAACGGTGCTTTTCCCAACCACTCGTAGAGAAAATGCAAAAGTGTGCCTCCGAGGGAGGTGACGGCAAAGCCCAGAAGCTGCCACGGACGGATGGAAGAATTCATAGAACACCTCGCGCGTTTTTGTCACAGTATACGCGCGACCGACGGGCAGTATACCTGCAAACCCTTGACAGAAGAGGGTACATTTGTTATAATGATACTATATCCGACGAAAGGAAGTATACCCGTGAAGATAACAGAAGTTGTCGCCGCCCTCATTTGGCGGGACGGAAAATTTTTGATCTGCCAACGCCCTGCGCACAAAGCACGCGGGCTTTTGTGGGAGTTTGTCGGGGGCAAGGTGGAGCCGGGTGAAACCAAAGAGGAAGCTCTGATTCGCGAGTGCAGGGAAGAGCTGGCTGTGACCCTTTCTGTGGAGGGGATATTCATGGACGTGCTTCACGAGTATCCCGACCTGACGGTACATCTGACCTTGTTTGATGCCACCATTTCCGACGGCGAGCCTGTGATGCTGGAGCATAACGACATTCGCTGGATCACGGCGGCGGAGATCTCAGAGTATCCGTTCTGCCCGGCGGACGAGGAGATCTTAAAAGAATTGCGTCAAAGAACGGGAAATTGAAATTTCATCGAGCCATTGAAAGGAGATACGGTAACCATGCCGGAACAATTATTCAAAAGTATTCTGGAGCAGGATAAAGCACCCGTCGTGGTCTGCGATATGCAATCCACGGTTCTTTATATGAACCCCGCGGCCATCGCGCGGTATCATGTGGATCTGACGGGCAGAAGTGTGAAAAGCTGTCATCCTGCCGCCGCCAATGAAAAGATCGATCGGGTGCTCGCGTGGTTTGGAGAAAGCACGGAAAACAATATCGTGTATACCTTCCGCAACGATCAGGAAAACAAGGATGTTTATATGGTTGCCCTGCGGGATGCGGAGGGGAAGCTGATCGGCTACTATGAAAAGCACGAATACAGAAATCGAGAAACCATGCGGCTTTACGATATGTAAGCAGAAATTTCATGGAAAAAGATAAGTGTCGTGGTGTGTAGGCTGAAGGACGGTTTTGGAAATCAATAGAATCCGTTACTTAACGGCAAAAAAAGGACGAGGAATTTTTACGATTCCTCGTCCTTTTTTGCGGTTATGAAATACGAGCTTGATTTTCAGCAATATTTTCTTTGTTGCTTTTTGGATCGAATTCGGGAAAGCAAAACAAATAGTAATCACATTCGTCGCAACAACACTCAAAGCCCTGATCCCCGTTCCCAAGACAAATGGCGGGTTTTCCGGGTGTAAGTTCTACACCGGTAACATCTGGTATCTTTTTTTGAATATTCTTGCCCATATATCCCCCTTCAACATATAAAAAAGGTGCGTAACCGAAGCCACGCACCGAAAACCGCAAACTCCGATTGTTGCTACACAAACTAAATTAGAATTAGGGTATGCACCATAATCATTTAGTAGAGCTTGCGATTTTACCAAGTTCAAAATGATTATGGCGAAAAAAGGGTACAAATATCCCTATAAAGACAAAAATACCACGAATTCCAATATTCAGTTTGTGTAGCATACTTATTATATCACATACTTCGAGAAAAATCAAGCAAGTTTAAAGAAAACTTTAAACTTAAAATGTATCTCGCGGAAGAATGATTCGGTTTTTTTCGGCAAGCACTGCAATCTCTTTGAGACATACCGCATTCTTGTAAAACCGACCATTAGGGTACGCCCCTAACATTTATAACATTTCAGAAACATTTCTTCAACAAAACACCAAAACCGGTATTGTATACTATCCGCACAACGAAAAGAGAAAGCGAAAATATATGGAAAACAATACCTTTACCTATCAGTATTCGGCGGCGAGAAACAGGGAAGTCGAAAACATCAGAAAAAAATATCTGCCTCGCAAGGAAAGCAAACTGCAGATTTTGAAAAAGCTGGATGCCCGTGCGCAGAGGGCGGGAATGGTGGAAGGCCTGTGCGTGGGTGTCATCGGTGCGCTTCTGTTCGGTGTTGGGCTTTGCTTCGGGCTTGATGCTCTTCCGGGGGCAGATTGGCTTACCCTGCTCTTTGCAGTCTTTGGTGTTATGACGATGCTGCCCGCCTATCCGATCTATCGGCATATTTCCCGCAAAACACGGGAACGGCTGACCCCCGAGATCCTTCGTCTCTCCGAAGAAATCATGCATCCCGAAAAAGATTGAGGATCTTTGAGGATTAACAAAACAAAAACATTTTACAAAAAAATCAAAAACAACCATGCGATATAATCACGGCGTAATCAAAAGATATATCATGAAAAGAGGTAATAAAGCATGAATCGAAACGATCAGCAGTTTATAGCACAGAAGATCCGCGCACAGTATATGGAAAAGGAAGTCTCCGGGCTTGACGAGCTCCGCGCGCTTGATGCCAAGGTCAAGCGTCCCGCAAACGTATTCGCGTATGTGTTCGGCAGCATCAGCGCAGTGATCATGGGCGCGGGCATGAGCCTTGTGATGACGGACATCGGCGCGACGGTGGGCATCGCACAGCCCATGATCCCCGGCATTGCGATCGGTGTTGTCGGACTTTTCATGGCGCTCATCAACTATCCGATCTACAAGGCGATTCTCGACAGCCGCAAGCAAAAGTACGCCGGGCAGATTCTGAAGCTCAGCGAAAACATGATGAAACAGTAAAAATCTGCGCAAGGAGAAAGACATGAACGCTATTGAAATCAGAAATCTTTCCAAAAGCTTTCGCGGAATGTATGCGGTAGATCATCTGAATATGACCGTTCCGCAGGGCGCGATATACGGCTTCATCGGGGAAAACGGTTCGGGTAAATCCACCACCGAGAAGCTGATCTGCGGGCATCTTGTGCCCGACGGCGGTGAGATCAAGCTGTTCGGCAGAGATTATACCGATCCCGGCGTGAGAGTCCGAGTCGGCGCACTGATCGAGAACGCAGGCTGTTTCCCCGGTTCCAGCGTGTATCAGAACCTCATGATGCAGTGCATCAATCTCGGTATTGAGAATCCGGATGAAGAGATCCGCCGTGTGCTGGAGATCGTGCGTATGGAGGATAACGCAAGCCTCAAATTCAAGCGCTGCTCCTTTGGTATGAAGCAGCGTATCGGCATTGCTATGGCTTTGCTTGGAGATCCTGCGCTGCTGATTCTCGACGAACCGATCAACGGTCTGGATACCGACGGTATGCGCATCATGCGCGAGATCCTTGTGGATATTACGAAAACCTACGGATGCACGGTTCTCATTTCCTCCCACATCCTCGGTGAACTGGAAAAGATCGCGACCCACTACGGCATCATCCGTCAGGGAAAGATGATCATGGAG
>JBGVIG010000459.1:0-8403 GCA_045122995.1 Eubacteriales bacterium
AAAGATCTTTTCGCTCGATCAGATTTATGCCGCCATCTGGAATGACAATGCCGTCGGGGACAGCGCGATCATGGTGCATATCAAAAATCTTCGCAAAAAGCTTGGCGATGATTCCCGAAATCCAAAATATATCAGAACGGCATGGGGAAGGGGATATTATGTGGAATGACCGCCCGAAAAAACGGCGTAAGCTTTCGTATGAGATCTTGGGGCTTTTTGCCGTATGCTTTGCCGTGGCGCTCGCGCTATATTTTTTCCTTGTCTTTTTTGGTTTTGCTGTCGTGGAAAATTATTGTTGGGAACAAAACATTTCCTTGAATGAGGACGAACGCTATCATCTTGACAGTGTGGTTTTCAGCGTTAGTCTTTTGGTGTCGGTCATTTTTTTCATCGTGCTGTTTTTGGTGATTTTCGGAGAAAAGATTTCGTATATCGGCACGATCATTGGCGGTGTGGATACGTTGCGACGCGGAAAGCTTTATCATCGTTTGCCGATCGAGGGAAATAATGAGCTTACCCGTCTTGCCGAGGCGATCAACTATCTTTCCGAAACGGAGCAGATCGTCAAGGAAAAGGAGCGTCATCTGCAGGAGGAAAAAGAAGAACTTATCCGCACACTTTCGCATGATATCCGTACGCCGCTGACATCGGTGATCTCTTATACGGAGCTTTATGCGAAAAAAGAAACCTTATCCCCGTCGGAGCTTGCGGAATATTTCGCACTCGTGCGCAAAAAATCAGGACAAATCAAAGCGCTGACGGATATCCTTCTTGACGGCGGAAAACGGGAGGTTATGTTTTTTGAAGACGCACGTCTTTTTATGACACAGCTTGTCGGCGAGGTGGAAGAGATGCTGGAGGAGGATTTTTCCCTTTCCATAGATCTTTCGGGGTGTCCTTTATTTTCGGGACATTTTGACGTGGAGGAGATGCGCAGACTCTTTGATAATCTCATCTCCAACGTGCAAAAATATGCGGATCCGCAAGACGCGGTGATGCTCAGCGTCAGCAAAACGGCAGAGAGTCTTGTGATCCGACAGAAAAATAGGATAAAGCAAGTGCGTGAAAAGGCGGAAAGCTACCGTATGGGGCTTTACAGCATTCGTCGCATTGCGCAAAATTATGGCGGCGGTGTCGATATCCGTTGTGATGATGCGGAATTTGAGATCGTCATCACACTTTCTGAGTTTTAGGGTGATCTTTAGAATTCTTTAGAATTTCCTGCGGTATTTCTTTATAACTTTATGTTATTCTATAACCACCAAAGGGAAACACCCAAAAATCAAAAAATGAAAGTGAGGAACTGATTATGTTAACATCTTTGGATTGGTTGGTTATCGTTTTTATGGGTCTTACGGCAATGACACTCTTGTCACTTTGCTTGATGTTTTTGCTTAAAAATAAGACCGTGCGACGCGTTTGCTTCTATATTGTAGCGGCGCTTGGCTTGTGCATTTCTTCCTTTGCCTTGCTGATCGGTCTTAGCGGTTGGTTTACGACACAGATCTTTTTCGGCGTGCTGACTGCTCTTGCGTCTGTCGGTGCCATCGTCCTTTCGCTGGTCGGCAAAAAGAGCGAAAAACAGCAGAAGATCGCTCGTATCCTTGCGGCGGCAGCTTTGATCGTCGGTTTTGTCAATGCGATCCTTTAATAAATAGGAAGGGCTGACTTCGGTCAGCCCTTTTCATTTATCTTATGCCAATAAAGTCCGTAAGGGGAATTGCAAACGGCGCGATTTTATGGTATACTATTTTTATTATGAAATAAGTAAAGCATTTCTGTGTTGTTGATAGATAACAAAGCTGATACTTGGAGGAAAAATAGCATGAAACGTGATACCGAAACGATGTATGCCACGATGGCACCGTGGAAGCTCTTTTTTATTGTGGCATTGCCCGGCATGGTCAGCATGTTTGCCATGTCGATCTATAGCATCATTGAGGGGGCTTTTATCGGACAAAAGCTGGGCGAAGGTGCCTTTGCGGCGGTGAATATCGCAATGCCTCTTGTGATGATCAATTTTTCGCTTGCCGATCTGATCGGTGTCGGCGCATCGGTGCCGATCTCCATTTCTCTCGGCAAAAAAGACAATAAAACGGCAAACAATATCTTTTCCTACTCCGTTGTGATGATTTTCATCACCGCTCTTATTATGGGTACGGTGATGTTTTTGGCTGCGGAACCGCTTTGCCGTATGATGGGTGCGGACGACGTTTTGCTCGATACTTCTGTGCGTTATCTGCGCACCTGCGCACTTTGCAGTCCTCTTTCTTCCGTTTTCTTTGCGATGGATAACTACCTGCGCATCAGCGGCTACGTTAAAACGAGCATGGTGATCAACGTATGCTCCAATCTTGCCACGCTCGGACTTCTGACCTTTTTCCTGATCGGTCTTGAAATGGACGTTGTCGGCTCGGCGCTTGCGACTTCGATCTCCATGTGTCTTTGCTCTTTTGTGGCGATGATTCCGTTTTTGCGACGCAAAACGCTCTTGCAATTCCAAAAGCCGAAATTTCATTTCAGAATGTTCAAGGAGATCGCCGCTTGTGGTTCGCCTGTATTTTTGAATAACGTTTCGGGACGTATCACCTCTATTTTGATGAATATTTCCTTGATGACACTTGGCGTGCAGACTTGGGGTGAAAACGGTGGCACCACAGCAGTTGCCGTATATGCCGTTCTGATGTATGCGAGCGACTTCTGTTGGCCGCTTCTCTATGGCATCAGCGATTCGCTTTCTCCTGCGATTGGCTATAACTGGGGCGCGGAAAGCTATGACAGAGTAAAAAAGATCGTTAAATGCGGTTATATCGGTACCGGCATCGTCGGACTTGTTTCCACAGCGCTTCTGTTTTTCTTCCCGGGTACGTTGGCTTCGCTCTTTGTGAATGGTGAGGACGTGATGCTTTTGGGGGAATCCACGCGCGCGATCCGACTTTTTTGCTTTGCATATTTGTTCCGATGGTTTGGCGTCACGACACAAGGCTTCTTCAGCGCCATCGAAAAGCCTGCTTTGGCGACAACGATGTCCGTTTGCACGGCGTTTGTTTTCCCTGTGATCATACTCGGTGCGCTCTGGCGCTTCGGGCTTGACGGCATCTGGGTGAATTTTGTCGGTGTGAACATGCTCACAGCCACACTTGGTGCGATCCTTTTGACGCGCATCGGACGGGAGATCAGACGAAAAAGCAGAAATAAATAAAAAATTCAGAGAAGGTTTGAAAAATGAAAAATCAAAAAGAAATGCTCGGCACAGCACCGATCGGAAAACTGCTGTTTCGATTGGCATTGCCCACGGTGATGGCACAGCTGATCAATATGCTTTATAATATCGTTGACCGCATTTATATTGGCCGCATGCCTGAGATCGGTGATCTTGCCTTAACGGGCGTGGGGGTATGTATGCCGCTGATCATGATCGTTTCGGCGTTTGCGGCTTTGGTCGGTTCCGGCGGCGCACCGCGAGCTTCCATCTTTATGGGCAAAAAGGATATGAAAAGCGCGGAAAAAACACTTGGCGCTTGCTTGGGCCTGCAGATTTTACTCTCCGTGATTCTGACGGTGGCTTTATGTATTTGGAATCGCGATCTGCTTCTCGCATTTGGCGCGAGTGAAAATACCATCTCTTATGCGACGGATTACATGAGCGTATATGCGCTCGGAACGATCTTTGTTCAGTTGACGCTGGGTATGAATTCCTTTATTTCCGCGCAAGGCTTTACGAGAACCTCTATGCTTTCCGTTGTCATTGGTGCGATCGCGAACATTATTCTCGACCCCATCTTCATATACGGCTTGGATATGGGTGTTCGCGGCGCGGCGCTCGCTACGATCATTTCGCAGGCGATCTCCTGCTGTTGGGTACTCTCGTTTCTTTGCGGAAAAAGAACGCTTTTGCGTATCAAAAAAGAGAATTTCACGCTATCTCCCAAAGTTATACTCCCTTGTTTGGCACTTGGCTCGGCGACGTTTATTATGCAGGCAAGTGAAAGTGTGATCTCCGTTTGCTTCAATTCTTCTTTGCTTGGATACGGCGGTGACGTGGCAGTTGGTGCCATGACGATATTGACGAGCGTGATGCAATTTGCGATGCTGCCGCTGCAGGGCATTGCGCAAGGCGCACAGCCGATCTTGAGCTATAATTACGGTGCAAAAAATACGGATAGAGTCAAGAAGACCTTTAAACTTTTGCTCATTTCCTGCCTTGTCTATTCCATTACGCTTTGGACGAGCGTGATGCTCTTTCCCCGAGCGTTTGCAGCGATGTTCACCGACGTTCCGACGCTCCTTGATTTTACGGAACAGGTGATCCGTATCTATTTTGGCGGCATGTTCCTCTTTGGTATTCAGGTCGCGTGTCAAATGACGTTCGTATCTATGGGAAACGCGCCGTCTTCCGTGCTCGTTGCGGTGGTGAGAAAATTTGTGTTGCTTTTGCCTTTGATCTATTTGATGCCGCATCTGCTGGAAGATCCGACACTCGGCGTTTATACGGCAGAGCCGATCGCTGACGTGGTCGCGGTCACGTTCACGGCGATCCTTTTCAGCTTCCAATTCCGAAAAGCGCTAAGAAAAATTCAAGAGTGAAGCACGTTACCGTAATTTTGAAATAACGAAAATAAGTATAAAAATTCCTTGATGATAATGTTATATACCTTGGAAATCAACTCGAATGTGAATTCGGTGGTGAAAGATGCTTTGGTATCGTAGCAAATATGGACTTTATTCTTATCTGTATCTATGAAGTAAACGGCGAGAATCCTGAACTTGTGATTTATAAGAAAAGATAAAAATAAGCCGATGAGGAATCTTTTGATTCCTCATCGGCTGTTTACGTTTATCGAACTACAGAAGAATGACTATAGATATAGAATTCCTCTTGACTGGGCTTCCATGCTTTCTCTTTGGGAGGAAAAGTCGCGTCAAAGGCTTCAACCGCGGCGATATCCTCGCAACAATCGGCGGCAGTAGAGGCAATATACAGCCACTTTCTGCCGTCAAGCACACCGGGAACAAGCTCTGCGACGAGAAGAGCGGTCGGGAAATTGCCATCGACAACAAAGCTGATGTTTTTCTTTTTACAGCTCACAAATCCACGGCTGACATAGTTGCCGGGATTTCCGAAATTAACGTTTACATCATAACCCATTTTGCGTGCCACGTCAAAGGAATGCTCGATCAATATTTTACCGAGCTTCTGCCTTTGATATGCAGGAGCAACGCAAAGCGGCCCGAAAGAAAGGATTTCCTTACGCTTACCGTTTTCGTCCTCAAGCCATGCTTTCGTATACATGATATTGCCGATGATCTTGCCATCAAGTTCAAGTACGAATGCAAGCTGGGGAATAAAATCGGGGTGCGAACGCATCATGTGGACGAAATAATGCTCGTCTGCGCCCGGTTTGTAGACGTTCCAAAATGCTTCACGGGTAAGTTCTTCAACGGCTCTGTAGTCTTTTTCTGTTTCTAAACGTATCGTCAAATTTTTCATTTACATTTACCTCCAATATATTGTGACGAATCAATCCTATGAGAGGTTTTGCGAAATTGCGGGGAACCTCTCGGTTACGCCGCAAGATCTAAGGTGTTGTTTCTTTTCAAACAGCATTCTCCAAAAAATAAATTCAAGCCGAAGCTTGTGAATATATTATATCACAAAATGATGAATCGTTCAATACAAAAAGAGGCCTCGGCGTAAATCGCGAAGCCTCTTAACTTTATATTCCATAAGTTCCTGTTAACGGATCTTTGAAAATGCCGATCCTGGGCGTTATAAATGTGAAGATAACGAAGAGTATGGCGATTCCGCAGAGGACGGAAAATGCAATCCTCGGAGATTTACATATCTTCGTTCCATTATTGAATTGCCGTGTTTCGTAGATATACGCCACTGCTGCTGAGATAAAGAAGATGACGATATTAATCCAGTCAGGTGACTGAGCGATCACACCGTTATAAGTGTAAAAGAGAACAGGTATCAGGCAAAGACCGAGAACGATCCCTTTTAGCTTGATACACCAAAAGGTCTTTCTGTCCTTGAAGAAAAAGCTTTGAATGATGGCGAAGATGAACATCGGCCAAAAAAGCAACTTCATGTGTTCCCATGTGGATTCGTTTACGCCTGAAAACGGAGCAACCAGCATGGAATCCGTCCATTCATATAAAAAGTGTAATAGCGTGCCGCCCAGCGATGTTACTGCAAAACCCATCAGTTGCCAGAGTCCTATTGATCGTTTCATGATTCCCCCTCGAATATATACTTGTAAAAGTATATTCAAAAGTGGGGATTTCTATACATTTGCGCTTAAAAAGATGAGTACACAAAGAAGATCTCGGTTTTTGATACGATGCTTGCCATAAATTTTTCCTCCTTGAATGGCTTAAAATTTTGCACCTCGAAAATGAACGAATCGTTATTTTTTTCCGAGGGTAAGACCGAAAGTCAAAATCAAGACAAGAAAGGAACAAAAAATCGCACTCCAAAAAGTGCGATAAAATCAGTAAATACAAAGAAAAAACGGGAATCTTTCGATTCCCGCTTTCTGGTCTGAGTGACAAGACTTGAACTTGCGGCCTCTACCACCCCAAGGTAGCGCGCTACCAACTGCGCCACACCCAGATGCGTATAATATTATATCAGATTAAATAGGTTTTGTCAATACTTTTTTGAAAGTTTTTGAAGAAATTTCAAGAGTGTTTTTTGAAAAATTCGGGTTAAGATTACCCTGTGAAAACAGGGCAATCTTAACAAATCGAAAATTCCAATTATTTAACTTCAACAGTTGCGCCTGCAGCGGTGAGGTCAGCTTTGATCTTTTCAGCTTCGTCTTTGGAGATGCCTTCTTTAAGAGTTTTGGGGCAACCTTCAACGAGTTCTTTAGCTTCTTTGAGGCCGAGACCAGTAACTTCGCGAACTGCTTTGATAACGCCGAGTTTGCTGGAACCGAAGGAAGTGAGAACTACATCGAATTCAGTCTTTTCTTCAACAGCGGGAGCTGCTGCGCCGCCAACTGCTGCTACTGCAACGGGAGCTGCGGAAACGCCGAATTCTTCTTCGAGAGCTTTAACGAGGTCTGCAACCTCAAGAATGGTAAGAGCTTTGATTTCATCAAGAATAGCTGTGATTTTTTCAGATGCCATGATAAATTTCCTCCATTTGAGTGATTTTTTTGAATGATAATTTTTTAGATTTTTGTGATTTTGAGGCTTAAAACTTAAGCGGAAGCCTCTCCGTTTTCTTTGTCGACATAAGCCTGGAGAACATGAGCAAGACCATAGAGGGAAGACTGAAGGCTTCCGAGGATTTTGCCGATGAGAACTTCTTTGGAAGGAAGCTCTGCGAGTTCGTTAACACCTGCAGCGTCGAGGATTTTGCCGTCTACAAAACCTGCTTTAACTTCGAAAGATTCAACTTTGTCAGCGAATTTCTTAGTGATCTTAGCAGCAGCAACCGGATCTTCTGCGCTTGTAGCAACAGCGGTCATACCTTCGAGAACATTAGCGAGTTCACCGTAACCTGCGTTTTCGCAAGCTCTCTTTGTAAGAGTGTTTTTAACAACGGAGTATTCAACGCCTGCTTTGCGGAGTTCAGCACGAAGAGCTGTATCGTCTTCAACAGTGATACCTTCGTATTTAACGATAACGCAAGCAACTGCATTCTGCATTTTGCCAGTCAAGTCAGCGACAATTTTCTTTTTGGATTCGAGAACCTGTGCACTTGGCATGATTTCACCACCCTTCAAATAATTGGAAAGCCAAGCTTTTTTTCCGCACTCACTATTGCAAACGCGGAAGAAAAACGAATAAAAACAAAAAAGTCTTTACTGCAAATCCATAAGGACTGCAGGAAAGACTCATAAATCAAGTTTATAATCTCTCCTCGGCAGGGAAGCTTAGCTTTTATCAAAACCTGCTGTCTTAGGATTGCTAAAGCATTATATCATAAGATGATAGCTTTGTCAATAGTTTTTTGAAAGTTTTTTGATAAAATATGAATATTTTTCAAAAAAATTTCCACATACGGATTTTCGCACAGAAAGCCGAATGTGTGTTTTATTGTAATCGCACTGAAATTTCTCCGCCGGTCAAGGTAAGGCGCGAACCATCTTCACCTTGAACGATAAGTCCGCCGTTTTCATCGAGTGCGATTGCTGTGCCAACGCCCTCTTTCGCGCCGAAAAAGCGAATTTCTTTCCCGAGAACGATGCTTTTTTTGCTGCAATAGGCAACGATCTCCGCTGCCGATTCCGAAAGAACAGCAAGCATATTTTCAACAATCTTGTGGAAAATTCTTTTTTTTAGTCCGTCATCTCCCATAAGCGTGCCGGCGATCGTCTTAATATCTTCGGGAAAATCCTGCTTGCCGACGTTGATACCAATGCCAACCACAAAGCCTTTCATTTT
>JBGVIG010000460.1:0-1020 GCA_045122995.1 Eubacteriales bacterium
AAGGATTTTGTCAATAGTTTCCTTTGAAAAGAAAAAACAACCGACGATAAAATCGGTTGTTTTTTATCATGTTTTTCAAGACGCTTCTTTTTTGGAAACAAAAAGAATTGCAACAAAGCCAAGTGCTGCAAGCAAGATGCAAGGAATCCAATTCCAGCCCGTGGGAAGTCCCGGGAAAAGCTCAGGAAGCGAGCCGAGAATGAAGCCGAACACGATGAGATAAGATGCCGTGGGGTGTTTTTTCATCGCCTTTTCCAAAATGCCCGTGGTGAGGAAAATACCACCAAGTATGCCGATCACAAGCGGTGCAAAGGAAATCAGCGTCACAATATCCAGATTTTTAACTGCGCCCGTCAAAGTTTCATAAACACCGAGGACGAGAAGCATCTGAGAAACGCTGATACCGGGCAAAACGAGCGCGATCGCGATCACAATGCCGCCGAGAAGCTGAATCACGATACTGCCGAGAACGGCAAAAAAGCTATCATTTTGCATTTCAAAAAGTCCCTCGGGGATAAAGGAGATCAGCACCGCCGCCGCAATTCCGATGATTGGATACAAAATCACGGGAATGCTTACTTTTTTGATCTTTGCGCTGCGGAAAATCATTGGTGCGCCGCCGGCCACCGCACCAAGAAAGAAATATCTTGTCGGTTCGGGGAATCTTTCCAGCGCGCCTGAGATCAGTGAAGAAACAAGGAAAAGTCCCAGCACCGCACCGATCATAAATTTAATCAAAAAGAAAATGCTTTCCTTTCGTTTTTCGCGTGAAAATATACCGTTTACAGACGAGATCAATCTATCATAAATACCAAGGATCATCGCCATCGAACCGCCAGAAACACCGGGAACGGTCATCGTGCCACCGATCCAAGCACCACATGCCGATGTGTAAATCGTGTCTTTTGTACCTTTTTTCATAAGTTCTCCAATCTTTTTTCGTAGTATAGATATATTACCAAATATCCAAAAAAAATACAATAACAAAACTATGAATTTTTGTGTTTTTTCTTTTTGCAG
>JBGVIG010000461.1:0-6784 GCA_045122995.1 Eubacteriales bacterium
ACCGCGTTTATGGCCCGGCCTACCATTTCTTCACAGAATACACAAACGAGATGATCAAAATGATCGAAACCGATGATAATGTCTTATCCGCATGGAATACGCGCAGAGCACCTCGCCTTACAAATGAACTGCAAACGTTCCTTGCCAATATCGAAGATAATGAACATTGACGTTTACGATCCGGTTTACAGAATATCATACAAATTTTACTACTTTCAGTTGACAATTCGAAGCCGAAATGATATAATAGTTTCATAATAAGCACTACCATGCTTAAATGAACACAAAGGAGAAATTCACATGAAAAAAGCTCTGGCACTCATCTTGTCTTTGGCTATGATCGTTTCTGTGTGCATGTTTGCTGCATGTGGCGAAGAAGCTGTTGATACAACAACTGCTGCTACCACAACCGCGGCCACAACAACTGAAGCTACCACAACCGCAGCTACAACAACTGAAGCTACCACAACCGAAGGCAACCAGCCCGACAACACAACAACTGAAAGCAATCAGCCCGACAACACAACAACTGAAGGCAATCAGCCCGAACAGACCACTGACGAAGGCGACGACCCCGTTACAGGTCTTGACGGCTTCGACGGCACAACCAAACTTCCCGGCTATGAAGATATCGACTTCGGCAGCAGAACATTTGTTATCTGCGGTCAGATCGAAACCGAAGACGTTATGGGCACAGACCAGGAAATCTACTCCGAAGAAACCGACGCTGTTCACACCGCAGTTCGTTTGAGAAACAAACTCGTTGAATCCCTCTACAACTGCAAGATCGATTGGAAGTTTGTAGAAGCCCCCGGCGCTGTTGCATCTGCTGACATCAGCGGTAACCAGCACACCATCGACATCTTCACCAAGATGTATACCGCTCCCGGCGACTACACCGGTAACAACATGTTCAACCTCTACAACCTCGGCATTGATTTCACCAATCCTTGGTGGGACCAGAACTTCGTTGAATCCTTCACATTCAACATGAACGGTCAGGACGCTATGTACTCCGCGATCGGTGACTTCTCCCTCACCACCAACGACTCTACATTCTGTCTCTTCTACAACAAGTCCGTTTATGAATCCAGCGACGCTTGCAACACCTATGACATTTATCAGCTCGTTCGTGACAAAAAATGGACCATGGACGTAATGATCGAAATGATCAAAGGCACAAGAAAAGACTCCAACGGTGACCAGTCTTGGGACTACACCACTGACCTTATGGGTTGGGTTCACCAGGGCCACGGTGCTCACGCGCTTTACGCTGCTTCCAACTTGAGAATCGTTGCTAACGTTGACGGCAAGCTTATGTTCCAGCCCTCCTCTGAAGCTGAAACATGGTCCACCGTTATCAACAAAGCTGCAGAGCTTTACGCTCTTGAAGGTTGCGCAAACTCCGGTTACACCCAGATGCCCGCAACCATGGCAGAAGGCCGCACCCTCTTCGCTTCTGAAATTCTTACCTTCGCTGAAAGATGTAAAGACTATACCGAACTTCGTCTCGGTCTTATTCCTTACCCGCTTTACAGCGAAACTCAGAGCAACTACGCAAACTACGTAGACAACCATCGTTGCGAATACATGATCCCGATCTCCGTTCCGGATCCTGAAACCGTTGCAACATTCTTCGAACTTTACACCTGCCACTCTAAATACACCGTTCGTGAAGCATACATCGAAACCATGAAAGTTGAATACTTCGCTGATGAAGACTCTGGCGAAATGCTCGACATGATCCTCGATAACCGCTCCTACGACCCCGGTTACCTCTGGTTCTCTTCTTACGAAACCAAGCTCCAGGACATGATCATTACAGGCAAGAACAATGTTACCAACTGGGCTGCTGCGATGGGCAAACGTCTCCAGCAGGATCTGGATACATTCCACAACGACCTCAACGACAACACTAACTAATATCTTTTCGGCAAGCCGCCCATCGGGCGGCTTGTTTTTTTGTGCAAAAAAGCAATTTTTGACAAAGTGAACAGTTGGCTGTTGACTTTTTTTAGATAAAATGATACAATATGATTAAATAGGCACCCATGCTTAAAAACACCTTAAAAAAGGAGAAAAAACTCATGAAAAGAATTTTTGCATTGGTTTTGTCCGTGGCAATGATCGTTTCTGTGTGCATGTTCGCTGCATGTGGCGAAGAAGCTGTTGATACAACAACCGCCTCTACCACAACTGCTGCTACCACAACTGCTGCTACTACAACAGAAGGTACTCAGCCTGCTGACACTACCACTGAAGGCACTCAGCCTGCTGACACCACTACTGAAGGCGGCGACGACCCCGTTACTCCTTCCGGCACAATCGATTTCGACAGTCTCACCGGTTATGAAAAACTCCCCGGCTACGAAGACGTTGACTTCGGCGGCAGAGTATTCACCATCGGCGTATTCGAAGGCTCTGACGAAAACGGTGGCGGTCGTTGGGACAACTTCCGTGAAGTTTATTCCGACGAAACCGACGCGATCTCCACTTCCGTTCGTGAAAGAAACGCGATCATGGAAAAACTCTACAACTGCAAGATCGAATCTCACAACTCCACCAGCCCTGGCGGCGCTGCAAGCGCTGACATCACCGCTAACACTCACACCGTTGACCTTTATTGTTCCAAGGGTGTTGGTCGTGGCACTTATACCAATGACAACAACTACAACTTCCTCAACTACGGCATTGATTTCTCCAATCCTTGGTGGGACCAGCAGTTTGTAAATACTTTCAAACTCAAGAAATCCTCCGGTGAAGAAGTTATGTACGCAGCAGTTGGTGACTTCTCCATCAACGCATTTGCAGCAACACATTTGATGTTCTACAACAAGAACTTCTATAACCGCGTTCTCTCTGACGTAGACATTTATCAGCTCGTTCGTGACAAAAAATGGACAGTTGACAAATTCATGGAACTCATCAAACGCAGCGGCGTTGCACAGGACGCAAACGGTAACTCCGTATATTCCTACTCTGAAGGCGACATCCTCGGTTGGGCTCGTACTGACCAGTCTAACCACGGTATCTATGCAGCTGCAAATCTTCCCATCATCACCTCCGCAAACGGTACGATGACATTTGCGATGCCCAACCAGACTGCTGAATGGGATACCGTTATCACCAAAGCGATCGAACTTGCAACCGTAGAAACCGCAGAACAGATCGGTTACACCAGCGTTCAGGCAGCAATTGAAGGCGAAAAAGCACTCTTCGCTTCTGAAGTTCTTGACGTTTTGGAAAGAATGAAAGACGCAACCAACCTCAGCGTTGGTCTCGTTCCTTACCCGCTTTACAGCGAAACTCAGGAAAACTACGCACACTTCGTAACTACTACATTCCCCGCATACATGATGCCTATTTCCGTTCCGGATCCGGAAGTTATCGGTAAATTCTTCGAACTTTATGCATACCACTCCAAATACATCGTTCGTGAAGCATTCATCGACACTTACTGCGTTGAATACTGCGGCGACGAAGAATCTGCAGAAATGCTTGATATCATTCTCGACTCCCGTACATACGACCCCGCATACGTTATGTGGAGCACATACGAAACTGATATTCAGAACATGATCATTACTGGTAAGAACAACGTTACTCAGTGGATCGCTAAGAAAGGCTCAAAACTCACCGAAGAAATCGCTACTTTCGTAACTGATATCTCCGACAATACAAACTAATCCATACTCCTTTCTTTTGCTACAGAAAAAACGCCCTCTGGGGCGTTTTTTCTGTTTTTTATAACAAACACATAAAAGCGGCAACTCGCCGCTTTTTTACCGCAAAATGCCAGAAGGCAAAATCTCTTTCCGGGACATAATAAGGGTGAAATAGTGTGTTTTTATCACTTTAGACTATTTCCAAAAATATCCCAAAGGAGAAAACGAATGAAAAGAATTTTGGCAATTCTCTTATCATTTGCCACGATACTTGCCATTGGCTCTTTGACAGCGTGCAGAGGACGGATCGATGACACTACGGAAAGCTCTTCCCCACTCGCCACCACAAGAGATTCGATGACAGAAAACACAACGCAAAGCGAAAACAGTGATACGCAAACAGACGAAACT
The DNA here is from genome assembly GCA_045122995.1 of Eubacteriales bacterium. Taxonomy (GTDB): domain Bacteria; phylum Bacillota; class Clostridia; order Oscillospirales; family CAG-272; genus QALR01. The sequence goes on from JBGVIG010000461.1 coordinate 4,077, forward strand.
TCCTCGCCCATGGACAGCGAAACCGATATGAGTGACGAAACCACCATGAGCGAAGGAAACGGTGACACGGAAACAACCACACCCCCCGATGCTGAACCGGAAGAATATGACCCTTACAACAAGCTGGCGGGCTATGAAAACATCGACTTTGGCGGCAGGATTTTTCTGATCGCCACCTACGAAGGCTCCGACCAAGGCGGCGGTGGTCGTTGGGATAATTTCCGTGAAGTTTATTCCGAAGAATCAGACGCAATATCATCGGCTGTGCGGAATAGAAACATGGTCGTGGAAAAATTATATAACTGCAGCATCACAACGCATAAGAGCACAGCACCGGATAATGCCGCCAAAAGCGAAGTAACCGCCAATCAGCACACCATCGACCTTTATTCCAAGCAATACACCTCCACCGATATCGCCGCCGATGACCAAAGCTTCAATCTTTATAACCTCGGTATTGATTTCAGCAAGCCTTGGTGGGACAAGCAATGGGTAAACACCTACACGATCAAAAATGATTCCGGTGTCGACACGTTATATGCCGCAGTGGGGGATTTCGCTTTCAATGCCTTTTCCGCTACGGGTGTGATGTTTTATAACAAAACACTTTATGAACAAAAACTCTCTGACGTTGATATCTACCAACTCGTTCGCGACAAAAAGTGGACAGTTGATCAATTTTCCGAGCTTCTCAAGCGCGAAGGTATCGCAAGTGATGCCAACGGTAACTCCGAATATCGCTATGAAGATGGTGATATTCTTTCTTGGGTACGCGTACCGCAAGTCACTCACGCATTGCAGACAGCGTCTGGGCTTTCCATCATCCAAAACAAAAACGGCGTACTGACCTTTGAACCCGCTGACAACACCAATGCGTGGGTCGACGTCGTAAATCAAGCCATCGCGCTTTATAACATCCCCGGAACTGACACCATCAGCTATATCAACGTGCAAAAAGCGATCGAAGGCAACACCGCACTTTTTGCTTCCGAGGTACTTGACGTGCTGGAAAGAATGAAAAACGCAGATATTCGCGTGGGACTTGTTCCTTATCCGCTTTATAGCGAAACACAAGAGAATTATGCACATTACGTGGACGATCATTTCTGCACGTATTCTGTGCCGATCTCGGTTCCTGACCCTGAAACGGTAGGTGCGTTTTTTGAAGTTTACGCATTCCACTCTGCCATCGTGCGCGATGCTTATATCAACACGTATTGCGTAGAATATTGCGGTGACTCCGAATCCGCGGAAATGCTTGATATTATCCTCGATTCCCGCACTTACGACCCCGGTTATCTTTGGTGGGACAGCACTGCCGAAATCTCTAACATGATCGAAACAGGTAAGAATAACATGACAAACTGGATCGGCAAAAAGGGCGGTACGATCGAAAAATCCATCGCGGATTTCATGACACAGCTCAATGACAACAAGAACTGATTTCAGACAAAAGAAAAAGAGGCAATTTTATTGCCTCTTTTCTTAATTTTCATTGATTTCCCGAATAAATTCTTCTTTCTTCGCCGTGACAGTCACCCAAGCAGGACGAAAGCCACTTCGGATCGCATTTCTTGCAGACGCCACATTTGACCACGCACAGCAATAAAACGGAGCTCTGCCGCGTTTGATCGTTTCTAAGGCAAGATTACTTGTCAAAGAAGAAGCAACGCCACAGCGCCTATATTCGGGCAATACATCGATCCCGATCTGCCACATCGTGTCCGCATCTGCCGAACAGCCGGCAAGACCGATGAGCTTTTCGCCGTCATAAGCACCAAAAGCAAGCATATCAAGGTGCTTTCTCTTTTCACAAAGCGCATTGCTCCACTGCGGCAAATACAAAAATGAAAAATCTTCCCTTTCCAAAAGCCGCACCTCGTATGGGCACGCAAGCGGTCGAAGCACGTTCACGTCGGGAAGCCAATATTCCGCCATAAAACAAATGTTAAGCCCAAACGGCTTTAGCGCCTCCATCAAAACGTGCAGATTTGGCGTTTCAAAACAATGCGCCGCAGGAAACCTTGCAATATAAGAACGTGCGATCTCAGCAAGCTCATGTATTTCAGGCGAAACAGAAGCCACCACGCCATTTCCATATGACGTCAGATCAAGTTCAAAGGGAAGCGACAAATAGCGTCTTGCCGCCGCATTTTCTCCAGAAATCACCACCGTGCCTTCTTTTTTCAAAAAGTCCTCTGCACGGCAATTGCTGTCGATCGCCGATTGCGCAAGAGCGATCTTCAAAATTTCTTCATTGGTCATATAAATCTCCATGCCGCCTTACGGCGGTACAAATAAAATTCGAAATTGCATGAGCGCAGGTTGTGCGGCAAAATGGGCCTAGGGCCCATTTTGAATGCAATTTGATAGCGTGATCACTACACCAAGATGCAAGCTAAGCTTCTTTCACGCTATGCCTCTTATTTAAAAAATGAACAGATCAATTCAAAAAGCAAATGAACGAGCAACGTGGACACCGCGACGATCGCCGCTTGCATGATACCGCCGCCGATCATATTGCCAAACAAAAACACGTCATCAAAATCTGTCAAAGCACACGCAACGATCGTGACGATCAGCATGCCGGGCAAAAAACACGCAAAAAACCAAAGCAAAGTAAATCCGCCGAGAACGCCCGTCGCAACAAGAATATTGCAAGCCATCAAAATCGCGGAAAGCGTCGCAGGACCTTCCTCGCCATCTTC
>JBGVIG010000462.1:0-2101 GCA_045122995.1 Eubacteriales bacterium
AAAGTATAAGGGTTGTCGCTCGAAATCATTGTATTTCCCTGATACCACCCTAAGAAGGTATACCCGTCGTTTACGGTTGCGGCAAGGGTGATTTCGTTCTCTCCGGACAGCTTCGCGCTCGTTCCGCTGTGTTCGCCGGAAAGTTCCGCCGCACCTGCTTCGGGCATATTAACAGAAACGGAGATAGTATACGGACGATTGTAGCTGCCCTGGGTCCAGATACCGCCCGTGCCGGTTCCGTTGAGCTTGTCGGTAACCTCAACAAAGAAGCTACCAAGCGGGGCGGCAAAGTTCAGCACGATGCCGACGATCAATGCCACCGCTACTACGGCCAGTATGATCCGGCCCAAATGGTCTTTTATTGTTTTCATAAAAATTCTCCTTTTGCGTTAACCCGCCGGTTAAATTAAGGTTCGCGTTGGGGACTTCATCAATTTGCATTATACCACGTGCGGTATAATTTGTCAATAGGAATTGGGAATATTTGTAGATTGTATTCGGCCGTATTTTGCCAAGAAGTGCCTATGAGCCAACGCTTTTTAATGTATAACAAAACTTTCGGGGACTCCCTTGTCATAATAATTCTTCGCCTCACACAACACATCTTGCAGTTTATCGGTCGCGATCACATTTCCTTGTGCGCACTTTCTTTTCGATTGTAGTGCGCGTCGCGATTACAAGTTTTCGATTGATTTACTGCTTTACAAATACGTTCATCTAAGGGCACCTTGCGTGATTCGATCCATTCGTCACCGTGATAGGATCGATATTCATAAGCTTTGCCACAGTACGTAAAAGGAACATACAGGTATCCATCATAAGACCGAGCTGATTTCTCCGCGTCCACCTCGATGCAAGAACGCTTAAATGACGGGCGTAGTCTCTTGATTGTAGCCACATAACGCGCCCCCATTGCTTGCGTTTCGTCTCGGATCTCCCACCCTTCCGGCAAACCGTCGGGATAAGATTCCTTGGCGAGCTTTAACGTCCAAAGAGCATCGTTAAGAGAATAAAATTGTTTGCCATCGGACACGATCTGCCCGTTGTCGTTATAGATTGCATATTCATGCTTTTTAACGTCGTTTTCTACACACGAGATCCACTCGTGTAAGTACGCAGCAACTTCGTCTGCAGAAGATTCCACAGAGATCATTTTGTCGGCCATCAGGTGCAAATCTTCAAACACGATTTTATCATGCTCCAAGCGCCGATGGATTTTTTCCTCGGGATCACCGCGAAGTCGCATGCGCTGTGCAACGGTAGCTTGATCAATCGCCAAACCGACAACGACAACGCCCTTCCTGCCATCATATTTTTCACGTAAGGAAGAGGCCCCGGCCGGGTCGAGAATATAAAGGTCGTTTTGATCAATCAGTTCGGCGGTAGCTCCATACTCGTGACCATCAAAAACAGTGTGTGCATACATCTGGCCAAGACTTTTAAATTCCTCGTCAGAAACAAAATGATATCCGGTTTCTCCCTCAAATCTTGGCTGCCGAGTGGTGTAAGACTGTACTGCCGAATATCCATATTTCTGTGTAAGGATCTCTACCAAGGTCGTTTTTCCGGATCCGGATGGTCCGACAATACAATAAATGTTTTTCATCTCTTCCCTCCTTGCGTTCTGTTCAAGAGTCTTATTTTGAATAATCAAACTTACTCAATCGTAGCTTCATCACGCTTGATGATTTTGTGATCGGAGGCAGCACCTTGTTGACTTACACCGGCTGCTCTCTCTATTACACTATCAAGGGACGGCTTCTTTTTCTCTTTTTCTTTGTTTTCACGCAGAAGATCAAGATTGCCTATCTCTACCATATAATCAGATATTTGTTCGGCGTCTTTAATCGCTGCAAAAAGAACGTTTGGATCATTTTTAAGAACGGAGATCCAGTTCTGAACATACGCTTTGTGATTTTCCAAATGATCCTGGCTCATCTCAGCATCGAGATATTGACTTAAAAATGCGCTGCTGATTTCAGCGCGAAGCTCCTCGATTGCGTATTCCTTTGAACCAAAAGGATTTTGAATGTCGCGATTTAACCTGCTTTCGTGGCCGGAAGCGTGGGAAAGCTCATGAAGAAGCGTGGAGTCGAATTCG
>JBGVIG010000463.1:0-1449 GCA_045122995.1 Eubacteriales bacterium
CTTGTCGGCAACAACATCGTAAACATCTTGCTCTCCTCTATGGCGACCTTGATGTGCATCGATCTTCTTACCAAAATCGACAAAGCAAGCCTTGCATCAACCGTTTCTACTATTGCCACCACGGTGATCGTTCTTATCTTCGGCGAGATCTCTCCGAAAGCACTCGCTAAAGAACACGCAGAAGGCTTCGCCATGGGCGTTGCGCCGATCATTCGTTTTCTCATGGTCGTTTTAACCCCCATTAATGCAGTCTTCTCTCTTTGGAAAAAACTTCTCACAAAGATCTTCAAATCCAATAATGATGACACCGTAACAGAAGGCGAACTCCTCACTCTCGTTGACGAAGCACATGAAGACGGTAGTATCGACGAATATGACAAAGAGCTCATCGAAAATATCTTTGACTTCGATGATATTTCCGCAGGTGAGATCGCAACGCACAGAACTGAACTCACATTCCTTTCCATCGACCAGACCGTGGAGGAATGGGACACCATCGTCAAAAACAGCCGCTTCTCCCGTTACCCTATCTGCGGCGAAAGCATCGACGATATCATCGGTATCCTCAACGCACGTGAATATCTCCGCTTGGAAGAAAAAACGCGCGACACTATCTTTGCAAGAGCAGTTACCACACCTTACCTCGTTCCCCAGAGTGCCAAAGCAGACGTTCTTTTCCGCAATATGAGAGAAAAGAAAGAGTCTTTCACCATCGTTCTTGACGAATACAGCGGCGTTCACGGTATTATTACCCTCACCGACCTTCTCGAATGTCTTGTCGGTCAGATTGATGACAACCCTGAAACTGCAGAAGAAGAAGTTGTTCCCAGCGTTGAACAGCTTGAAGAAAACAAATGGCGTGTTCTTGGCAGCGCACTCATTTCTGAAGTGGAAGAAGCTCTCTCCATTGAAATTGAAGAGGCCGACACCGATACGTTCAGCGGATTCGCTCTCGGTCTTTACGGTGCGATCCCCGATGACGGCACGACCTTTGAGCTTGCAACAGAACAGATGGAAATCGTGATCGAAGAGATCAAAGATCACAAGATCGAAAAAGCACTTGTTTCGCTCATTCTTCCCGAAGATGAAGAAGCAGGCGAAAAAGCAGACAATTGATCTACATAACGATCCAAAGGCAGGTTTCTTATGTTTGAACAAGAACTCAAAAATATTCTCGAAAAAAACGGCGCAACGCTTGTTGGTTTTTCTGAAATTAGCGATGGCGCACCCGAAGGCTTTTCTCATCTGCGTTACGCTGTCACCATCGTTCGCCGTCTTTCCGACACCATCGTGGAAACCATCGACGGCAGACCAACCATCATGTATTTTCACCATTACCGAACCACAAACACAAAACTTGACCTTTTAGCTTTGGACGCGGTCGACTTTATTGAAGCGCAGGGCTATCATGCCCTGCCCATCGCTGCATCGCAAAGCACCAATACTGAC
>JBGVIG010000464.1:0-1330 GCA_045122995.1 Eubacteriales bacterium
AGAAAAAGAAGCTTTCGCAAAAAAATACGGCAGAGTTAAGATCCGATATAATTATTGTCAAGTCCTTTTTCCTGAAGAAAGCAGGTCCTATCTTTTTCAGTTTAACGGCGAGCTTGCGGAGATCGTTTTTCAGCCTGATGCCAAAATGGAATCGGAAATCCTTCGTGTAATTGCCGAAAAAAATGACGAAAATGACGAACTTTATTGATGAAAAAGTATACTTTTTTGTGTGAATTTTTCATAAAAAAGAGAAAAATGAAAAAAATTTTTTTAAGGGTATTGAAAATTACATAGCTATCGTATATAATTTTTAGTGTAAAGCAAAGTGTTCCTCAGGGCACGAAAATATCAGGAGGCAATTTATGAACATGCTTGAAACAGTAAAAGAAATTCTTGCGAACCAGTTGCAGGTAGATGTAGATTCGATCCGCGAGGATACTGACATTATGGACGACCTTGGAGCGGATTCCCTTGATGTAGTGGAAATGCTCATGGCGATCGAACAGGAATACGGCATCACCGTTCCCGATGACGTGATCACTTCTTTTAAGACCGTCGGTGACGTTGCGAAATATATTGAAAATAATCAGTGATATAATAAGACCGATAGATCTTGTGGATCTATCGGTTTTTTGATGCGTTTTTTGGGTGAAAAAGAGAAAAGGGGATATTTGACGGCGGTTTGTATTGACTTTTTTTTCTTTGCGCGGTATAATTTAAGAGTAAAATGAAATATTGGAACTTTGACATAAAGGGAAGGAACTATATTTATGGCATCTATTTCGAGAAGAACCGCGAGAGAGTCTGCGGTAAAAGCACTCTACAGTTATGAATTTAATGCGCAGATGCAGATGGACGCGGCGGAATTTTTTGCATTGATCTGCACAGAAGCGGAAATTCCTTCGAATGAATTTGCGACCTCGCTTTTCTGTGGCACCATTGCGAATCTCACCGCGATCGATGATAAGATTATTGAATATGCAAAAGGTTGGAAAAAGGAAAGAATCGCACGTATGTCCCTTGCGATTTTGCGTCTTTGCACCTATGAATTGCTTTATTCGGACGTGCCGCGTGCCGTTGCTTTGAATGAAGCGATCGAAATTGCAAAAACTTACGATACAGACGATGCGCCTGCGTTTATCAACGGCATTCTCAATGCCATTGCCAAAGAGGCAGGTAACAAAGCATGAGAGTTCTCGGTATCGACACCAGTAATTATACGACCTCGGCGGCGCTAGCAGATGACAGCGGCTTCCGCCAAGAGAGAAAAATATTGACAGTCGGTCAAGGAGAGTGCGGGCTTCGACAAAGCAACGCACTTTTTTTGCAT
>JBGVIG010000465.1:0-6207 GCA_045122995.1 Eubacteriales bacterium
ATTACACACTTACCGAAGTTTTGGATTTGAATACTGCTCTTACCCAAGAAGTTCTTGAAGCTTATGGTGCAACTTGCACAGACGGTGTTTGGACACTCAAAACAAATCTCTCCTATGAAGCTGTTCCTTTTGAACAGTGGCCGGAAACCTTTGGTATCGGTGTGGTTGCAAGTAATGTCGGCGACGGCGTTGTCAAACTTTATTATGGCATCACCGGTGATGAAGCTATCAAATCTTTCACCATGGATATGGGTGATGGTCATGTTGTTAACGACATGGTTGCATGTTATGCATATGAAAAGACAGGTAAATATACTGTAAAATATAAGGCGATTGGCGAAAACGGTTCTGAATATGAGGATGAATTTGACATTACAGTAAAAACAGATATCGGTGCGACAGTAATCGGTAGTTCTTTTGTGACTTCCAATAGCGGCAGCAGTGATCTCTCTGTTCTCTATGACGGTATAGTACCTTATCTTAGTGTAAATCAGCCTTATATTAATTTCCAATCTGCGGACGGCAACGTATATGCGGGATTGGAATTTGATAACACTTATGTGATTACAGGTCTTAAATTTGTAGAAGGTACCAACGTAGCGAAAGGCGGTTGGTTCTCTGAAGCTCCTACCATTGAAGTTCTTGTGAATGGCGAGTGGGTGAAAGCGGAAATTGGACGTGGTTCTGAATATCCGATCGGTAACCGTTCGGTACACCGCGATTCTTATGATGTATATCGCTTTAATTTTGAAACACCTATTGCTTGTGACGGTGTTCGTATTGTGGGTAAGCATGGCGCCAACGGTTTTGTCAGCGTTGCTGAACTGACTCCTCTTTATGATACTTTTGCAAATTATCAGGAATTTGATAATGATTACATGGCAATCGTTACCGATGAAACCTCTCCTACGGGTAGTGGTTCCAGAAATCCTGCTTTGATGGCAGACGGTGTGATCGGCAAGAGCAACACAACACAGTATGATACTTACGATGGTTCTACCGGTGATCGTGACGAATATTTCGGTTATATTTTCAGAGAAACCAAGAAAGTGACAACTGTTGAATTTACCGAAGGTGGACATTTTGCCGGTGGCGGTTGGTTTAAGAACGGCACGATTTCGATTGAAGCTTTGATCGATGGTGTTTGGGTAAAGGTTGAAACTTCCGCTTCTCCTGCATATCCGAATAGTGATACAATGGCCGATTTCGGAGCTTCTTATGAAACTTACGTATTCACATTGACAACACCTATTGATTGTGACGGTATTCGTGTTCGCGGTATGGCTGGCGGATCCCAAAGCTTTATCAGTATCAGTGAACTTGTTGTAAAATGATTTGACATAAAAAAGTACGAGGAATTATTATTTCCTCGTACTTTTTTGTTTTTACATTGTATATCTATTTTTAATCGTTTTTCAAAATATGATAATAATAAATCGGAATGGCGCTCCAACCATGGCAAAGACTGCCTGCTTTGCCGAAGTCGCCTTCACCTTTTTCCGTTTCCCAGACTGTTCCTGTGCCGTATTCGACCATGGGACGGTAATTTTTTTCTATATCAGAAAGAATAAAATCTTTATAAAGCGCGGCATCGACTTTTAAGAGCGCATCGTAAAGGAAACATTGCATGCTGAGTGAAATGAGAGTCAGATCCGTTTGCTTTTCGGTGAGCTTTTGACAAAGTGCTTTTGCCATAGTATGATCAGCGGCACCGCAAAGGATCGCAAGACTGTTGCCAAGCTTGCTGGCGCGATCTTCTCCGCGACGATCCATGAAAATGCCGGATTTTTCCGAATAAAACGTTTGATAAATGGCGTTATTCAATCGGTTGCGAACGGCGGTATAACAGTCTTCTTTGCCAATCGCAACAGAGATTTTTGCCATGTTTTCGAGTGCGATGGAAAGAAGCGCGTTGAGGATCAAGTCCGGCTTTGAAAGATCTGTTTTTAGTCCGTCCAGGCCGGGACACCATTCATAAAAATTCCAGTAGGTCATCTTGCTGTCAAAACGGAACTCTTTCGCTTCGCCGAATGGAAAGATAATATTTTCTTCTGTCAGACGGGAAAGAAATGTTTTCATAATACTTTGGAGCTTCGGATAGATCTCGCGCAAAAATTCTTTATCGCCCGAATATGTGAGATATTCTGCACATTCTGTGAAATAATGCAAAGAGAAAGAAGGAATGACAAGGTTCTGTGTAATCGGGTAACAGATCGAAAGTAAGCCGTCAGGGCGATCGTCTTTCGAAATCAGCTCCAAATTTGCGCGCGAAAAACGATATTCGTTAAAAGCATAGTAACCGAGGAGCATTTGATTGCGGCTGTCCATGCAATAAAGCGCTTGTTCACGCCATGGGCAATCTTCATAATGTTCATGCATACAAAGGCGAAGCGTGCGCACACAGATATCATAAATTTCGGTTTCTTCTTTGGTGAGCGGTGGACGTTTTTGTTCAATGACAGGATACATCGTGGGAACGATAGCGATTTTAGAAAGCACGAACGGGTTTTCCGCTTTGACCTCAAGATAGCGGCAGCCTAAACGGCGAAATGGATTCGTATAGATTGTTTTTCCTTTTTTTACGGTCACTACCACAGAAAAATCGCGACTGCCGATCTTTTGACGCACAACGCCGTCAGCGAGATGTTCCCCGTAAGCAATAACGAGCTTTTGTTCTGTTTCGGATTCGATATCAAGAGAAAGAAAGCCAACTTCATTTGTGCCAAGATCGTAGATCACGTCGGTATCGGTGATGCGTTTGATCTCTTTTCCTTGACGGTGTTCTTCCAAAACCAGTTTTTCACAAGGTCTTTTTCTAAGGGGAAGTGTCTGGCAAACGAGCGTGCTTCTTTCGAAACCAGAAAGCTCTCCCATTTTCCAGTTATCCTCTTTTGTGGCAAGATAGGAAAAAGAAAGTCCCAGTTGACCTGTGATGCTCTTTTCTTTATGATTTTCATAAGCAGGGCTCATGCGGGAAAGTGTATTTTCATCGCTTTTCGCAAGGACGTTTTCGCCGCTTAAAACGTCAAAAAGAAGTGCAGCATTTCCTTTGTAATAAACAGAAGTCGTGGTGATGCCGTAATACCAAACCACGATGGCAAGATGGTTTTTGCCGATTTTGGCATATGGTGCGATATCTACGGTGTCATATATTTTATCATAAGGGAAATCGGCATACTGTCCGAATGCGGCAAGTTTGCCGTTCAGATAAAGCGCATAATTGCTGTCTGCAGAAATATTTACGGTAAGATCACCGCCTTGATATACAAAGTCAGCATAAAATTCTCCATATTCATCGGCTCCGGCTTCTTTTTTGCACCAGATCCACTTTGCGTGTTCCAATATGTTTTTCATAAAGCGCTCCTTTTTTGTTTTTTTCAGTATACCACAGCTTTTCTGATAAAGTCAAGCGTGAAGATTTTTTCAAAAGGCGGTTGCGCTTTTGGGACGTTTGTGTTAAAATAAATCTTAAAGTGATATCAAAAAAGAGGGTTGCATTATGAAAAAAGAGATTAAAAATATAATTTTTGATATGGGAAATGTGCTTCTCGATTATTCGCCTGAAAATTGTATGTCAGATTATTATTCCGATGAAAAGGATTTTGATTTGATAAAAAAGACGATTTGGCTTTCAGGTGATTGGGATCAATTAGATGCAGGATTTATGACCGATGAAGAAGCGCTTGCGAAATGGTTTTCGGAACTTCCTCAGCGGTTGCACGCGCCAACGAAAGCGATGTTTGAAACATGGCATGAAAGAATGCCTCCCATTGCAGGCATGGCGGATCTGATCCGTGAGCTTAAGAAAAATGGCTATCATTGTTATTTACTTTCCAATGCTAGCCTTCGTTTTCCCGTTTATAAAGACGCTTATGAGCCGCTCACATTGCTTGACGGACATTTTGTGTCTTCTTTTTATCGCATGGCAAAGCCAAACGCTGAAATTTATGAAAAAATGTTTGAAGTTTTTGCGCTTGATCCAGAGGAATGTTTCTTTATTGATGATAGAGAAGTGAACGTGGAAGCGAGCAGAAGCGTCGGCATGCGTGCTTATCAGCATAAATCTTATGAGATCGCACCTTTGAAAAAAGCTATGAGAGAAGAGGGAATACGGATATGAATCGCATCACCACTTATACGAAAAAAATGTTTGATCCGATCAATCCCGATGTGGAGACGATTGATGTTCGTGACATAGCACATGCGCTTTCACTTTTGTGCCGTGCTAACGGTCATTTTCCGCACTTTCATTCAGTGGCTCAGCACAGCATTGAATGTTCCAAAGAAGCAATGGCGCGCGGCTATAGTCCCCGTGTTTCTCTTGCGTGCCTTTTGCACGATGCCAGCGAAGCATATCTTTCTGATATTACACGTCCTGTGAAAAAAGAATTGCCGCAATATCTGACGATCGAGCACGTTCTGCAGAACGCGATCATGCAAAAATTTTTCCCCACGCCTTTGAGCATGGAGGAAGAAGCTTTGGTGCGCGAAATGGACGATACGCTTTTGTTTCACGAATTTCTCGTTTGCATGGGCGAGCGCCTTTGTGTGGAAAAAGAGCCTGTGCTTTATACTGCTCCAACGTTCGCCTTTGAAGATTTTTCTGTGGTGGAAAAAGAATTTCTTTCTTTGTTTTCCTTGCTTGCAGAAAAAGTGGAGGCGTGTGAAAAATGAAAATCAAACAAAAAGCTTGGTATCTGATCATCACCGTTCTTTTTTCTTCCGTGATGATGACATTGACGGATAGCGTATGGAGTCCCGGTTATTTTCAAAAATCACTTGTCAAGATCCTTCTTTTCTTGCTGTTTCCGCTGATCTATTACGCTGTCAATCGCAATGAATTTCCTGCATTCAAACAGCTTTTTGTTCCGAAGAAAAAGGATTTTTTCTTGTCACTTCTTCTTGGCGTGTCTGTTTTTGCAGTGATTTTAGGCGGATATTTTCTGCTATGTGACGTGGTGGATTTTTCAGGAATTACGGAAAGCCTTACGGCGAGCGCAGGTGTTGACAAAGATAATTTCGTGGTTGTTGCTTTGTACATATCCTTTGTCAATTCTCTTTTGGAGGAATTTTTCTTCCGTGGATTTGCTTTTTTGAATTTGAAAAAGCATACGTCGCGCTCCTTTGCGTATATTTTCAGCGCCTTGTTTTTCTCGCTGTATCACATCGGCATGACCGCCGGATGGTTTCATATCGGACTATCCTCTTTGACACTCGTGGGGCTTTTTGTCGGTGGGTGCATCTTTAATTTCTTAAATGAAAAAAGTGAGAGTATATATCCCTCGTGGCTTGTTCATATGTTTGCAAATTTTGCGATCAACACGATTGGTTTTATTCTTTTTGGCATGATCGGGTGATCGAAAAGAAACGGCACTTCCAAAAGAAGTGCCGTTTCTCAGTTTTTGACTATTTGAAATAAAGCTTATTGGTGAATCTCACCCAAGGACGCCAAAACATATTTATCAGCATACTCCGCATAGATCTCTTGGAAACGTTCACTATCCGTTTTCAAAACGCGAAGCGATTCGTGGAAACCGATGCTTCCGCCGATTTCCCAGACGGAGGAAGTGATATTTGTGCAATGGTCCGAAATACGCTCCAACGATGTCAAAAGATCCGACCAGACAAAGCCTGCTTCAATACTGCAGTTGCCTTCCTGCAAACGACGGATATGATGCGAACGCATGCGTTTTTTCAAGCGGTCGATCACTTCTTCCAGCGCGTCTTCACGCACTGCCGCTTCCACATCATTTTCGAAAAACGCCTTCCACGCAAGGTCAAGAGATTCTTCGACAGAGGAGGTCAAAACAGAAAGCTCCTTCATTGCGGAATCCGAAAAATTCATTTCTTTGTCACGAAGTTCTTCTGCCGAACGGAGAATATAAACACCGTAGTCAGAGATTCTTTCCAAATCACCGATGGCGCGCAAAAGCTTTGCCGCCTCCGCGCTATCTGCTTCGCCAAGCTGACGGGAGCTGAGTTTTACAAGGTAATCACCAATGATATCTTCATAGTGGTCATTCTGTTTTTCACTTTCGCGAACGTGCGCCGCCACTTGCACATCGTAGGCATAAAGCGCTTTGATTGCCGATTTTACGCAATCAAATGCCGTTTTTGCCATGTCAGCAGTATACGCATGACTGCGCTCCAATGCAACGGCAGGTGTTGTCAAAAGACGTTCATCAAGCTCAGAACTGCTTTCCTTTT
>JBGVIG010000466.1:0-2618 GCA_045122995.1 Eubacteriales bacterium
CAAGCAAAGTGCTTTTACTACGTTGCTATTATTTTTATAGTCAAATGCAAGTTTTTCGTATTGATCTTCTGTAAAAAGCTTTCCTTCTTCTTCCAGCGCCTTGACATCGTCCATGCAAAGAAGAATTTCTTCCTCATTCACGCCTTCCATATTACCGTATTTTTCGAGGATCGTCTTCACGATCTCCTCTTTTGTATGGCTTTTATACATCTCAATGATGTCATAAGCCACCTCGTCCACGCAGTGTACCGAGCCGCTGCAAGTATCCAGAACGATATTGTAACCGTTCAATTTATATTGATGTACCATAAAAAAATTTTTACTCCCTTTTGCTATATAAATATAAAACGCTGTCCCCAAAAGACAGCGTTTTTTAAGTTAACAGAAAATTATTTGTTGTTTTCGCACTTCTGGTTTGCAACGCCGCAAGATGTTTTGCAAGCAGACTGGCAAGAAGTCTGGCATTCGCCGCAACCACCGTTGTTAACTGTTTTGGTGATATCTTTGGTTTCGATTGTTTTGATTCTGTTCATGGTAATACCTCCGAAATGAAATTCTTCTGTTAAGCTTTCCGCTTACTTTCATTGATATCATTTTATCATAACACATGGAAATTGTCAATAGTGTTGTTTTTTTATTTGCTTGCACAAAGAATTTTTTTCTTACGCATTCATCTTACCCTTCCGCTTTATGTCCATTTACAAAAGCTCTTTGATTCCAACATAAGTCACAGCGATCTCACCGTTTTCGGTGAAGACACCCCAATACGTTCCCGTAAAGGTCATAGTGTGTGTGATCTCCGTGCAAAGCAGCGACGTTCTGCCGCGACCCAGCACAACGAACTCACCGTTCTTTTCATAATAAAAGGTATACCATTCCTCATCACTCAAAATTTTGAATCGGATCACACCTTGATAGTCGATCGTATGGCGTGCAACGATGACATCAATATCCGCGACATGTTTGCGCAAGCATACGTCATAATGACCGTCCGCTTCTTTCGTCACCAGAATTTCGTAATGGTAATCGCTGTTGTAATAAACGGTAAGCCCCGCGCATTGACCGACCTGCACGTCACCCTCCAGCTGTGCGACCGTTTTCATACAAAACGCTTGTTGGCGCATAGCAATCATGGTTGGGTTGCCGCGAGGCGTAGAAAGATCAGATTCCCCCGCCTTCATCACCAAACGGCCTTTCTCCGGGCAGTAGCATTCGCGATTTGGGTTGCGAACAAAATTCCAGCGCAGATGCAACTTATCATTTTCAAAACGATCCTCAAAATCAAGGCTTACGGAATGTGGCGCAGGTCCAGGCAGCGGGCCTTCCATTTCAGCAAATATCTCACGGTTCTGTCCGACCGTTGGCCAGCCGTCTTCATGCCATGTGAAGGGCGTGAGCAGCGTTTCCCGTCCGAGATGATGGAGCCAAACCTTCGGAATCGGACGGATCCCGAGGCAAACGAGCCACCAATTTCCATTTTGATCCTCCACGATATCGGCATGTCCCGTTGCTTGGAATGGGTTTTCAGATGCATCGCGATGTGTCACGAGCGGATTGTGCGGACATTTTTCATAAGGACCATAAATATCCTTTGCGCGTTGCATCGTCACCATATGACCATATTCGGTTCCGCCTTCGGCAAGCATCAGATAATACCAGCCGCCTCGCTTGTAAATATGCGGTGCTTCGGCACATCGGCCGCCGCAACCGTTCGTAAGACGGCGTGAGGGAGAAAGCATCTTGCCCGTAAAGGGATCGATCTCGCACAGAAAAATACCGTATCCATCTCTGGCAGGATTTTCCGAACCGTTGGAAACGAAATAACAAGTGCCGTCATCGTCCCAGAAAAGAGAAGGGTCGATACCGGCTTGCTTCACCCAGGAAGGCTCACTCCACTTGCCGTAGATATCCTTGGTATGTACGATAAAATTACCGCCACGAGTCGCGTTTGTAGTAGTCATAAAAAAGGTGCCATCGTGATATCGAAGCGTGGGCGCATAGATGCCGCTTGAGGGTTTACCGCGATGCAAGGAAAGCTGGGTATCCTCTGTTAAACAATAATTGATCAATTCCCAGTTGATCAGGTTTTTGCTGTGATAGATCGGAACACCGGGAAAAAATTCAAACGTAGACGTTATGAGATAAAAGTCCTCGCCAACACGGCAAATACTTGGATCCGGATGAAAACCCGGAAGAATTGGATTTTTGTATTTCATGTGTCACACCAACCTTGATCAAAATTTGATTTTATCGTTCATATTGTACCACAAGCGCACCGAAGCGTCAATAAAAATGGTGTATTCCCCGTTTTTTACAACGAACAGAGCAACAAAAAATCCATAATCAACACAAAGAATAAAGAGGTGAAACGAAGCGAGTCTTTCGACTCGCTTCGTTTCTGTATTTTATCTTATCTCTCTACCCTCGGCACCTCTCCCCAGTCGCATAGTCGCCCTGTGTCGTAAGCATAGTTTCCTCCTTCAACGCCTTGCTTTGTGGGGTATCGCTACGCCAAAATGCCATAACATGGCGTTTGGGCTTGCTCACTCGGCTTGAACCTTCCGCTTCGCGATCAATGCAAAGGTTAAGGTGGCGCCTCCAACCAACAAAAAAATCAA
>JBGVIG010000467.1:0-4404 GCA_045122995.1 Eubacteriales bacterium
AACGCATACAAGGAGTGCAACATGCTCATATCTTTTTGCGGATTTTCCGACGGGATCGCCGCGATCATCGGGCTGAGCAAAACTTCGGAAAGCCCCGCAGAAACCGAAAAGATCACCGTACCGATCAGAAGACCGACGTAGGCAATATCAGGAAAGATCATTGGAAATATCGCGTAGATCAAAAGCCCTGAAGACGTGATCAAGGGCATGACCTTCACGATTTTCGGAATATTGAATTTTTTTGAAAATACAGTAAAAATCAAGTCTACCGCAAGCTGGGTGCAAAAATTGGTCAAAACCAAAGTGCCGAGCAACGTCCATGAAATCCCATACTTTACACGAAACGTCACGAAAAGAAGCGGCGGCAAGCAAAATATGGACGACATGGTAAAATATGCGGAATAGCACGCAAATTTTGTTCTTTTGAATTTTGAAGCAATCATAAAATTTCCTTTCAAAGATATTCGATCATTTCAAACATCGCCTTCATAAACATATTTACATCAATCATTATAGTTCTCTCCCCTTTATTTGTCAAGAAAATTCAAAGATATTTCAAGTATCAGAAAAGAAGTCCTCGCGCCAATCTTTCTTCCAACAAGTCTTTACTATTTATTTTTTGTGTGATATAATGAAAAATAAATTTTTTCTTGTGTTTAGAAAAAACATTATGTATCATAAACAAAAACTACGCTAGGAGTACATGCGATGGACATTGAAGTAAATTATAAAAATAAAAATCGCTATAAGACCGCAAAATATCCGATCCGCCAGCCAATCTATCTGACTTGGCTGATCTGGCTCCTTTCCAAAATCATGCTGATCGGCAAAAAATACAAGGTGGAAAAAATCAATATGGAAGGCTTGGAGCCACCTTATATGATCCTTTCCAACCACATGTATTTCATTGATTTTGAGCTTGCCGCTCTTGCCACCTTCCCCCACCGCGTAAACAACGTTGTGCATATCGACGGCTATTACCGTCGTCCTTGGATGATGGAATGGATCGGTGCGATCTGCACGAGAAAATTCACCTCGGATTTTCATTTGGTGAAATCCATCAGAAAGGTTCTTCGCCGCGGCGATATTCTCTGTATGTATCCCGAAGCACGCTATTCTCCTTGCGGTGTCACCTCTTATATTCCCGACTCTGTCGGTATGCTCATCAAAATGAACAAAATGCCCGTCGTTGCGATCGTTCACCGCGGAAATCATTTGCATACACCCTTCTGGAATTTCAGAAAAAAACGCAGAGTACCGCTTCACACGACGATGACACAGATCCTTACCGTCGAGCAGATCGAAAAAATGACCGTAGAAGAAATAAACGCCGTTGTCAAAGAATCGCTTACCTATGATGATTACCGCTATCAAAAAGAAAACGGTATTCTCATCACCGAGCCGTATCGCGCGGAAGGAATGCATAAGATCCTATATCAATGCCCCCATTGTATGGCTGAATCCAAAATGTCCTCCAAGGGCGCAGAAATTTTCTGCACAGAATGCGGCAAACGTTGGACACTCCGTGAGGACGGAACGCTGGAAGCCCATGACGGCAACACCGAATTTTCCCACGTCCCCGATTGGTTTGCATGGGAACGTGAGCAAGTGAAAAACCAGATCGAAAGCGGAACGTATTCCTTTGAAGATGACGTGGACGTTTATTCCATGCCGCGTTGCTGGCGCTTTGAGCATCTCGATGCAGCAAAGCTTACGCACGATCCTGAGAATGGCTTCATTCTCGAAGGCAAATATCGCGGAGAAAAATATCATATCCAGCGCCTCCCTCTGCAATCCAATAGTTTGCACATTGAATATGATTATTGCTATATCAAGCCTTTTGATTGCGTAGACGTTTCCACAGAAAACGATTCTTTTACCTGTTATCCCAAAAAAGAGAATGTCGTAACAAAGCTCGGTTTTGCCACAGAAATTATCTACCAAAAGCATTTAGAAGCAAAAAGAGCGCCTTCTGTTCGTAAATAAATCCCCCAAGGAACGAGAAAATCTCGTTCCTTTTTCTTTGTCATAAACACCTTATCCATGTGAAGTGTTCGGGGTTATCTCTTGTATTTTCATAGTGAGAGTGATATAATGAATATATATACAAATACTTCGGGAGGAACTTTATGGCATTCAACGTAAAAAAAGACACTATCGTATATCAGATCTATCCGCGTTCGTTCAAGGATACCGACGGAAACGGTGTCGGTGACATTCGCGGCATCATCGAAAAACTCGACTATATCGCCTCTCTCGGCGTAAACGCCATTTGGCTTTCCCCCATTTACAAAAGCCCGAATAACGATAACGGTTATGATATTGCAGATTATAAATCCATACAGCCCGAATTTGGTACGATGGAAGACTTTGACGAGCTCGTGGCAGAAGCGCATGCGCGCGGCATTGGCATCGTCATGGACCTCGTCATCAATCACACCTCCGATGAGCATGAATGGTTCCGCCGTGCGCTGGCAGGCGAAGAAAAGTACCGTAATTATTACATCATTGCCAAAGGTGAAAACGGAAAGCTCCCCAACAACTGGGGCAATTTCTTTGCGGAATGTCCTTGGACAAAATTCGGAGATAGTGAGAACGAATATTATCTCCATCTCTTTTCCAAAAAACAGCCCGACCTCAATTGGCATAATCCCGACGTTTTGGAAGAGGTCAAAGATATCATGCGCTTCTGGCTTGAACGCGGTGTTGTTGGTTTCCGTTGCGACGTAATCAACATCATTTATAAAAACTCCCTAGAAAACGGCAAAAAACAGCTCGTCCTCACAGGCAGAGAGCATTATCTTTCCACAGAGGGCTGTCACGATATCCTTCGCACGCTTCGCCGCGAGGTGCTGGAGCCTTACGGTGCATGGGCGGTGGGTGAAACGGTGTTTGTAGACACGCAGAAAGCGCATGACCTTTGCGCCCCCGAACGTGAAGAGCTGGATATGGTCTTCTATTTTGAACACATGGAATGCGATCAGATTTTCGTCAAATGGTTCAAAACCAAACTCGTTCCGCAAAAGCTGATGAAAACGCTCACAAAATGGCAAAATGCGCTCCCTTGGAACGCTTGCTATTTTGAAAATCATGATCAACCCCGTTTTATTTCCCGATTTGAAGATCTTGGGGATTATAGAAAAGAAGCTTCCAAAATGATGGCGGGACTGCTTATGACCATGCGCGGCACACCGTTTATTTTCGAAGGACAGGAGCTTGGCATGACCAACGGCGATTTTGAATGTCTTGACGAGATCATGGATATCGAAAGTCACAATATATACGCGATGGCAAAGCGCCTTGGCATTCCCAAACCGCTCTGCTGGAAGATGATCAAGCGCACCTCGCGCGACAATGCGCGCACCCCTATGCAATGGTCTGATGAAGAAAACGCAGGCTTCACAAGCGGCACACCGTGGCTGAAAATTAACGCTAATAGCCAAGAAGTCAACGTCAAAAAAGAGATGGAAGATCCCAACGGCGTGCTCGCTTTCTGGAAAAAGATGATTACCAAGCGTAAATCCTCCGCCATTCTTTCCGAAGGCACGTTCAAGGTCGTTTATGAAGGCGCCGAGATCTATGCATTTGAACGTGAACTGAACGGCAAAAAACTTCTCTCCGTCTGCAACATGACAGGCAAAAAAGTAGCGCTTCCCTCCTTTGCCGAGGATTGGAACCGCACGATCATGTCTAACTATAAAACCGTTGGCAAAACGTATATGAAACCCTTTGAATTCCGACTGATGAAACAGAAGGAGGAAAAATCATGATCGAGATCAACGAACGTGTCTTCAAGCTTGACACCAAGGACACAAGTTATATTTTCGCCATCACCGAAAAGGGGCATGCGGAACATATCCATTACGGCAAAAAGCTCCCGCAAGCGGACTTTGAAGCACTTCGTCTGAAAAACACCATTCTCCTTGGCTCCACGGTAGACTACGACAACAAAACGCAAGGCTATTCGCTGGAAACACTGCCGCAGGAATACTCGGGCATCGGCAAAGGAGATTACCGCCACACGCCGATGGAGCTGATCATGCCCGATGGTTCCTTTGTCACGGATTTTGTTTATCAAAGTCACACCGTGTCCGATAAGCCGTATGCCACCGACTGTGGACTTCCGTTTGCCTCAGGACAGGGACAATCGCTTTGCATTGAGCTTGCCGATAAAAAATATCCAAACATCAAGCTTCGCCTTCATTACACCGTCTTCGAGGAGTGCAATGTCATCGCCAGAAATGCGGAACTTATCAATAATTCCGAAAACGACGTTTTTATCCGCAAGTTTATGAGTTTTATGTTTGATCTGCCGCGTGCAGACTACACGATGCTCACGCTCGATGGCGGCTGGGCAAAGGAAGCAAATATTCACGAGCGTCCCATCTCTTATGGAATCCTCGT
>JBGVIG010000468.1:0-1213 GCA_045122995.1 Eubacteriales bacterium
CTCCGCAAGCCTGAGCATTTTGAGGCGGCAATCGACTGTGAAGTGGAAGTTCGCTTGTTTGCTCCCGATGAAAACAAAAGAAAGTCGTACACGGGCACGCTCGTCGCTTTCGCTGACGAAAAGATTACAATTTCGGAAGCAGGCACAGAATATACGATGCCCCTTAACAAAATTTCCAAAGTTCAAACCATTTTCGATTTTACCCAAATTGATAGCAAGGAAGGTCTAACAGAAGAATGAATACTGAATTTTTTAACGCACTGGAAGCACTCGAAAAAGAGCGCGGTATCCCTAAGGAATATATGCTTGAGCGTGTAGAAGCGGCTCTTATTAGCGCATATAAAAAGGACAATGGCGGCAACACCAATGTGCGTGTCGTTCTTGATCCTGTGAAAAAAGATGTAAAAGTTTATCAGCAGAAGCTCATTGTTGAGGTTGTGGAAAATCCCGAAACAGAAATTTCTCTTGAAGATGCAAAGAAAATCAACCGCAGATGGGTTCTTGGCGGATTTGCTGAAACAGAAGTAAAAACTAAAAATTTCGGCAGAATCAGCGCACAAACTGCAAAGCAGGTTATCGTTCAGGGCATCCGCGAAGCAGAGCGCTCCATGATGATCAAAGAATATGAGAGCAAACGCGAAGAGGTTGTCACAGCGACAGTGATCAAAATCGATCCTATGACCGAAAACGCTGTTGTTGACACAGGCACCAGTGAAGCTGTACTTTTGAAGAGCGAGCAGATCCCTGGCGAAGTCTACGAGGTTGGTCAGCGCTTAAAAGTCTTCATCATGGAAGTTAAAAACGAAGTAAAAGGCCCGATCGTAACATTGTCCAGAACACATTTCGGACTTGTGAAACGCCTTTTTGAAATTGAAATTCCTGAAATTCAGGACGGAACTGTTGTGATCAAAGGTATTTCTAGAGAAGCCGGCTCCCGCACCAAGATCGCTGTGGAGAGCAGAGATGAAAACGTGGATCCTGTAGGCGCATGTATCGGTAACAGAGGCGGTCGTATTGCAAGCATTTTGAACGAACTCGGTGGAGAAAAAATTGACATTATCAAATATAGCGAAGATGCAGAAGAATATGTTGCTGCAGCACTTTCTCCCGCAACGGTCAAGAATGTAACACTTGACGGTGAACGTAGCTGCCGCGTAATCGTGGAACCAGATCAGCTTTCTCTTGCGATTGGTAAGGAAGGTCAGAATGCAAG
>JBGVIG010000469.1:0-9224 GCA_045122995.1 Eubacteriales bacterium
AAAGTAGTCTTGAAAAATTTTTGTTTTTTCAAGTGTCTACTCTAAGGGGATTATATCATATGGCAGACCGCTTTTTGTTTATCCGTTAAATAAAAATTAACATCTTTTCGCGAAAAACGGCTTGAAAAACCGCTCCCAATGTGATAATATGAAAGGTGTATATTTCCTTAATTCAAATGAAAGGAGATGTTTTTTTGAAAAAGCTATGGAACAGCAAATATGCAACCGTGGCAATGTACGTTTTTCTCGTATTGCTCTTTGCCGTTTGCTGTGTATTTATCTTTTTGAAATTTGAGAGCGTGCGCGATTTTCTTTCTCGCTTTATCGACATCTGTTCTCCCTTGATCTATGGTGCCGTGATCGCGTACTTCCTCAATCCCATCATGAAAATATTCGAAGAAAAAGTCTTTCGTCCGCGAAACGGAAGAAAAGGCACCTCTCGCACCGCGCGCCGTGTGCTCTCTGTGCTTGCCACGTTTCTTTCTTTCTTCTTGGTGCTTTCCCTTTTCCTTTGGATGATCCTGCCGCACCTTGGTGAAAGCGTGACGGACTTGATCAATAAATTCCCCGATTATATCAAAGCTTTGCAAGCGCTTGCCGATTCCATTTCGGAAAAAGGCGGTATCTTTGCCGAGGCGATCGAAACAGCTTTGACCTACATCAATAACTTCATCGACCGCTCTTATGACCTGCTCAAAGAGCTTCTTCCCAAGATCACGGGTTATATCCAAACCGTCGCAAGCGCGGTACTGGACGTTGTGCTGGGCTTTGTTTTTTCGATCTATTTCCTTTTCGCAAAGGAAAATATTGCCGCACAGGCAAAAAAGATCCTTCATGCACTTCTCAGTGAAAAAAGCTATCGTTCCGTCACCGAGATCTGCACGCTCACGGATAAAACCTTCGGCAGATATTTCACAGGCGCGATCCTCGACTCACTTCTTGTCGGGCTCATTTGCATGATCTTCATGTCGATCTTCAGAATGCCGTATTCTTCGCTGATCAGTGTGATCATCGCGGTCACCAACATCATTCCGATCTTCGGTCCCTTTATCGGCGCGATTCCCAGCGCCTTTATCCTTTTCGTAGCAAGCCCCATCTATGCCATCTATTTCGTCATTCTCATTCTCGTTTTGCAGCAAATTGACGGCAATATCATCGCTCCCAGAATCCACGGTGCCTCCACCGGTCTTTCTCCCGTTTGGGTCATCACCTCCATCACGATCATGTCCGGCTTCTTTGGCTTTGTGGGTATGTTCGTCGGTGTGCCGCTCTTCTCCGTTTTCTATACGCTGATCAAGCAGCGAACCGAAAATAAGCTCAAGACAAAAAACCTCGCGACCGATACGCTGGATTATATGGACGACGAAAGACGCGCTTACTATGAAAAAGCAGAAAAAAACGAAATCAAGCCAAAATTTTCGGAAAAAGCAAAAAATCTTTTCCGAAAAAAGAAAAAATGATTCCTTTCGAAATTACTATTGACAAATTTTTCACAAAATGTTATAATTGTTTCGAATAAGGGAGTAGTCAGCGACCTATCGTAATAGAGTCAACAACCTGGTGCGGTTTCCGCCCTGGCTTTATTTGAAATGACAAGACTTATCTGTTTCTTAACAGATAAGTCTTTTTTGTTTCTTTGGGTAATACTATTACGGTAAGCACAAATCTGCTCCAAAAAAACGAAAGGAAAATATTGGCATGAAACATTACCTCGCATCTTCCAAAGAGGTGCTCTCCTCTCTTTCCGTTTCCGAAAGCGGTCTTTCCTCTGCGGAAGCGGCAAAACGACTTGAGCAAAACGGCAAGAACAAGCTCGTGGAAGGCAAAAAAGAAACACTTCTTCACCGCTTCTTCAAACAGCTTGCTGAGCCCATGACGATCATTCTGATCGTTGCCGCAGCGATTTCCGCAGGCGTGGAAATCTATAACGGCGTATCCCAAGGTCATTGGGAATTCCCCGCAGACGTTGTTATCATTCTCGCAGTTGTTCTTATCAACGCGATCCTCGGCGTTTTCCAGGAAAGCAAAGCGGAAAAAGCAATCGAAGCTTTGCAAGAGATCGCCGCAGCGACTTCAAAAGTTATCCGTGACGGTCACCAGATCTCCGTTCGCAGCGAAGATCTCGTTGTAGGCGATATCATCGTTCTCGAAGCAGGTGACGCTGTTCCTGCAGATGCGCGCATCATCGAATGCGCAAGCATGAAGATCGAAGAAGCCGCTCTCACGGGTGAATCCGTTCCCGTTACCAAGCAGGAAGAAGCTCTCACCGCAGGCGCAAACGGCGACGTCGCTCTCGGTGACCGCAAAAACATGGTATTCATGGGTAGCACCGTCGTTTACGGACGTGGTAAAGCTGTCGTTACCGCAACCGGTATGGATACCGAAATGGGTAAGATCGCAGATGCGCTCGCGCAGGCAGAAGAAGGCAAAACACCTCTTCAGATCAAACTCGCAGGTCTTTCCAAGATCCTTACCTACCTCGTTATCGGTATCTGTCTTGTAATTTTCGGCGTTCAGCTGATCCGTGATGGTATTGGCTTTGAACCGATTCTCAAGTCCTTCATGCTCGCGATCTCTCTTGCGGTTGCAGCAATCCCTGAAGGTCTTGCGACCGTTGTTACCATCGTACTTTCCATCGGTGTTACCAATATGTCGAAGAGAAACGCGATCATCAGAAAGCTCACCGCTGTAGAAACTCTCGGTTGTACCCAGATCATCTGCTCGGATAAGACCGGTACACTCACACAGAATAAGATGACCGTTGTTGATCACTACGGCGATGACGAAGCGCTTCTTGCAAACGCGATGTCCCTCTGCTCCGATGCAGAATTTGATACCGAAGCAAAAACTGCAGTTGGCGAACCCACAGAATGCGCGCTCGTTAACTATGCGGAAACCTTGAACCTTTCCAAAAACGTTCAGAAGAATGTTCTCGTTCGTATCGGCGAAGTTCCCTTCGATTCCATGCGTAAAATGATGTCCACCGTTCACAAAGATGAAAAAGGCAACATCATTCAGTTCACCAAAGGTGCGCCCGATGAAATTTTGAAGCGTTGCACCAAGGCGATCGTTGGTGGCAAGACCGTAGAACTTACCGACGCTAAGAGAAAAGAAATTCTCGCAGCAAACAAAGCAATGGCAGACAAAGCACTCCGTGTGCTTGCAGCTTCTCTCAAAAATCTTGATAAAGAGCCTGCTGTTTACGAACCGGAAGCAGTGGAAAACGATCTCGCCTTCGTTGGTCTTGTTGGCATGATCGACCCCGTTCGTCCCGAAGTAAAACCTGCGATCGACGAATGTCGTTCTGCGGGTATCCGCCCCATCATGATCACAGGTGACCACAAAGATACCGCTGTTGCCATCGCAACACAGCTCGGCATCATTGATAATCCCTCTCAGGCGATCACAGGCGCGGAACTCAATGAGATCTCCGATGAAGAATTTGAGACCGCTGTTGAAAAATATTCCGTTTATGCACGTGTTCAGCCCGAACACAAGACTCGTATCGTCAACGCTTGGCGCAAAAAAGGCAAAGTTACCGCTATGACCGGTGACGGTGTAAACGACGCACCTTCCATCAAAAATGCAGACATCGGTGTCGGCATGGGTATCACCGGTACAGACGTTACCAAAAACGTTGCGGATATGATCCTTGCAGATGACAACTTTGCAACCATCGTTTCCGCTGTCGGCGAAGGCAGAAGAATTTACGATAACATTCGTAAAGCAATTCAGTTCCTTCTCGCTTCCAACCTCTCTGAAGTTCTTTCCATTTTCTTTGCAACCCTTATCGGCTTCACCATCTTCCAGCCCGTACAGCTCCTCTGGATCAACCTCATCACAGACTGCTTCCCCGCTTTGGCACTCGGCATGGAAAAGCCCGAAGCAGACATCATGAATCGCAAACCTCGTGACTCCAAAGAAGGCATCTTCGCCGGCGGTCTTGGCTTTGCTGTATTCTATCAGGGTCTTCTCGTTACCGTGATCACGCTGATCTCTTACTTCATCGGCGCAAACTACCTCGCAGAAGCACATCATGCAGATGCGATCGCCGGGGGTCTTTACGACGCGGGCCAGCTTGGCACCTCCATGGCATTCCTGACGCTCTCTATGTGTGAGATCTTCCACGCATTCAATATGCGTTCTCTCCACGGTTCCATCTTCACCATGAAGGGTCAGAACAAGTGGCTCTGGGGTGCAGGTCTTCTCTCCCTCATCATGACCACTCTCGTTGTGGAAGTTCCTTTCCTTTGCGACGCTTTCGAGCTTGCGCACCTCGATCTCATGGAATATGGCATTGCTATGGGCCTTGCTATCACCATTATCCCGATCGTTGAAATCTTCAAGATCTTCTCCCGCATGATCGACAAGAAAAAAGAAAACAAATAAACCGCAAAAAGCAGAGTCCTTTTGACTCTGCTTTTTCTTTTGCAGGACGCTGCCCTGCACCTGCCCAAGGGACTCGCCCCTTGGGAATCACGATATAAGAGAATTCTAAAAACACCTCCGTTTCGAGCCATGCCCGACGACGTCCGACAAGGAAAACGCTCGGGAGCCGCCAGCGCGGACGACTGCACGACGTGCTCGTGCAGAGTTTTTCTTGCAGTCGCGGAATACCGTTTTCTCCGCACAGCACAAAGCGCGATAAAACGCCGCCGCGTTTTTTGCTTCTCTTTTGGTTCGTTTTCTCTTTCAAAAAGAGAAAATGAACGTTCAAAGATAATGAATAAAAAATATAAAGAGAAATATTTACATTTTCACCTTTTGTGTGATATAATAATTTTATAAATTATAGAATAAAGAGGTAATTATGACGTTGCAACTTGTTGCCACCTGTCTTTTCGGACTCGAACATATTCTCGGCGAGGAAATTGATGCACTGGGCTATAAACGCATTTCCACCATCGACGGCAGAATCACATTTGAAGGGGACATCGCCGCCATCGCCAAATGCAATCTTTGGCTGAGAACCGCGGAGCGTGTGTTTATCCTTGTCGGCGGATTCCGCGCCACCACGTTCACAGAACTTTTTGATGGCACGAAAGCTTTGCCTTGGCAGAATTTTATCCCCAAAAACGGAGAATTTCCCGTCAAAGGTCATTCCATCAAAAGTACACTCTTCAGCATTCCCGATTGCCAGAAGATCATCAAAAAAGCCGTTGCCACCAAGCTTTCCGATGCCTATAAAACACCGTGGCTGGAAGAAACCGGAGAAAAATATCAAATCGAATTTTTCCTCCTTAAAGATGAAGCAAGCCTCATGATCGACACCTCGGGTCTTGCGCTCCATAAGAGAGGTTACCGTCCGCAAAGCATGCCGGCACCTCTGCGTGAAACGCTTGCCGCAGCAATGGTAAAGATCTCTCGTCCTCGCGAAGATGTCCTTTTGCACGATCCTTTCTGCGGCTCGGGTACGATCCCGATCGAAGCGGCAATGCTCATGTCTAATACCGCGCCAGGGCTCCATCGCAGTTTTGCGGCAGAAAGATTTTCTTGGATTCCAAGCTCTGTTTGGGAAGAAGAACGAAAAGCGGCAAGAGAAGCGTTCAAAACGGATTGTACTTTTGAAGCTTATGCCTCGGATATTGATCCCGAAGCGGTGAAAAATGCGGAGCTTTGCGTGGAAAAAGCAGGCATGGGCGCCTATGTGAAGGTTTTCCGTGATGATGCGCTGAAGATCGAAACCCATGACCGCAGAGGTACTGTTGTCTGCAATCCACCTTACGGTGAACGTCTTGGCACGATCAAAGAAGCAGAAACACTTTACAAAAACATGGGCAAAGCATTCACGCGTCTTGGCGCATGGCAGATCTACGTTCTCACGTCGAGTGAAAGCTTCGAGCGTCTTTACGGTCGAAAAGCAGATAAAATCCGCAAGCTTTATAACGGTATGCTTCCCTGTTATTTTTATCAATTCTTTAAAAAACAAAATAAATCGTAATAGAGAGAAAGGAACTTTTTTATGGCAAACATTTGTAAAACCATTAAACAGCTCATCGACTATGCGGTAAAAAACGGTCTTTTGACCGATGAAGATCGCATCTATTCGCAAAATATCCTCATTGACGCTTTGGGCCTCGGTGCTTATGAAGAACCCGAAACCGCAGAAGAAGCAGAAATCGAAGATATCCTGCGTGAAATTGACGATTACGCTTTCGAAAACGGCATCATTGATGATAATGGTGTCACCATGCGCGATCTTTTTGATGCAAAGATCATGGGGCTTCTCACACCTCGTCCTTCTGAAGTGATTGCAAAATTCCGTGCGCTCTATGCAGAAAGCCCTGAAAAAGCAACCAATTGGTATTATGCATTCTCTCGCGCGACCGACTATATCCGCACATATCGCGTGAAAAAAGACCTCAAATGGAAAGCTCCTTCCGTTTACGGCGAGATCGACATCACCGTCAACCTTTCCAAGCCCGAAAAGGATCCCAAAGCTATCGCCGCTGCCAAAGCACTTCCCCAGAGCAGCTATCCAAAATGCGCGCTTTGCGCAGAAAATGAAGGTTATGCAGGCAATATGCGCGCTGCCGCAAGACAGAATCACCGCATCATTCCGATCACCATGGCAAACGAAGATTGGTTCTTGCAGTATTCGCCTTACGTTTACTATAACGAGCATTGCATCGCACTTTCGGGCGCACACGTACCGATGAAGATCGAACGTGAAACCTTTACCAGACTTCTCGATTTTGAAGAGATCTTCCCGCATTATTTCATCGGTTCCAATGCAGATCTTCCCATCGTCGGCGGTTCTATTCTCTCTCACAACCATTTCCAAGGCGGTCATTATACCTTCGCGATGGAAACTTCTCCGATTGAAAAAGAGATCACCTTTAAGGGCTATGAAGATATCGATGCAGGTATCGTAAAATGGCCGATGTCTGTCATTCGTATTGCAGGTACCGACAAAGCAAAACTCGTGGATCTTGCCGACAAGATTTTGATCGCATGGCGCGGATACACAGATGAAAATGCTTTTGTTTTTGCTGAAACCGATGGCGTGCCGCACAACACCATCACACCCATCGCTCGCCGCAGAGATGGCAAATATGAACTTGACCTCGTGCTTCGAAACAACATCACCACAGAAGAACACCCTCTCGGTGTATATCACCCGCACGCAGAGCTTCACAACATCAAGAAAGAAAATATTGGTCTTATTGAAGTTATGGGTCTTGCCGTTCTTCCTGCGCGCTTGAAAGCAGAAATGGCAACCTTGGAAGATGCGATTCTTAACGGAAAAGATATCACCGCTGACGAATCCATTGCAAAACACGCAGATTGGGTAGCAAAATTCCGTGACAACTATACATTCACAGCCGAAAACACCGCAGAAATTCTCCGCACTGAGATCGGCAAAACCTTTGTACGCGTCCTTGAGGACGCCGGTGTTTACAAATGCACCGAAGAAGGCAGAGCGGCATTCATGCGCTTTGTCGATAGCGTAAACAGATAAATCGCGATGATGCACCGTCAACATACCCAAATGTTGGCGGTGTTTTTTGTTCCTTTTCACGGTTTTCGACATTTATAGAAAATAATCTTGACTTTTATTCACGACAAGTGTAGAATATAAACGGAGATGGTCATAACATACGAAAGGACGGAGAAAACATGAAAAAAGAACTCATCAGTTTGCCCGATGCGGAATTTGAAGTGATGAACGCCGTTTGGCAATGCGGCGGCGCTTCCGTTTCCACCGTGGCGATCCAAAAGCAAATGAACACGGAGAAAAAGGCGCAAACAGTGCTGACGATGCTCTCCCGCCTTGCCGATAAGGGTTTTCTTTCTTCCGAAAAGCTCGGGAAAGAACGAACTTGGACAGCGATGGTTTTCGAGGAGGAATATCGTTCCTTTGAAGCCAAAAAGATCGTGGACCGTGTTTATGGCGGCTCGCTTTCCGAGCTTATCAGCGCGTTTTATGACGGAAAAGGACTCACCAAAGAGGAAGCGCAAGACCTGCTTGATTTCATTGAAAAACAAAGCGAGGCAAAAAAATGAAGGTGGTTTTCACACAGCTTCTGCTTGCCACCTTGCTTTCCCTGCTTTTTTTGATCTTTGATCGACTTTTGCGAAAAAAGGCTTCCGCGCGTGGCAGATTCCTTTGCGGCATGATCCTCACGGTGCTCTTTTTGATCCCCGTGCGATTGCCGTTGATTCAAATCGAAGTTTCCGAAAAAGAGCTTACAGAAGAAGGATTACCGTTTCTTGGCGAAGAAATCGGCGATGACTTTCTTTTTTGGGAAAACGCCGTGCAGGCGGCGTTCCCCGATCAGACCACCGAACCGAAGCCTGTGACGCCCACAGCTTCCAAAACGGAGGTCATCGTGTCTTTCTATCTGCTCGGCACACTTTTCATGCTTTGCCGCATGGCTTATCGTTACTGCAGAACGGTAAAGACCATGTTTCGATGCGGACGCGCACCGACAAAGAAGGAAACCGCGGCCTTTGAATCTCTCTGCCGCAAGATGGCACTTAGACGTGCGCCGCGTCTTCTGGTTTGTCCCGCACACGAGCTTTCATCTCCCTTGATGTTCGGGATTTTTCGCCAGACCGTTCTCATTTCGGATAATATCGTCGAAGATGATGCAAAGATATTGCTTGGGCATGAGCTGACGCATTGTAAGCGCTGCGATTCACTTTGCAAGTTCGGCTTAGCACTGCTCGGCTGTGCTTATTGGTTTCACCCTTTGCTATGGCTTTTTATCCAAGCGATGAACAGACTTTGTGAAGAATCCTGCGATGAAGCATTTCTCGCCCACAAAAACGAGGACGAAAAGAAGCACTACTGCAAGCTCCTCGTTTTTACAGCGGCGCAAACGGACATCAAGCACCCCTTGACCTTTACCGCTTTCAAAGGAGGAAAAACACAAATGAAACAAAGATTGCAAAATATACTTTCTCATAAAAATCATAAGATCACAATCATTTTCGTGGCAGTTTTGATGATCGTGGCACTTCTTTCCGTTTCGATCTATGCGGCAGTTGCCCCCACAGCTGACAGCAATAAAGAAACCACTCCGGCAGATATCCACTATTATTCCGAAGAAGAACTGATCGAAAAACGCGATGAGATGATCAAAAATCACATAGAATGGTTCGGTATCGACCTTTCTGAGGAAATCACCAACAAAGAATATAGTGTTCCCTATCGCACCGACGGCTTTATCCGCGAAGGCACTTATAACGGCACTGATGCAATGCTGACTCCCGACGGC
>JBGVIG010000470.1:0-1236 GCA_045122995.1 Eubacteriales bacterium
TATCCTTTTTCCTGTCCGCCGCCGAAGATCACGGGAGAGAGCGCTTTTGTTTTCAAAACTTTTTCGCTGACGTAAAGCGCGCCGATTCCTTTGGGACCGCCGATCTTATGGGCGCTGATCGTCACCATATCTGCGTAGCAAACAGGAGCAACGTCAATTTTAAGAAATCCCTGAACAGCATCGCAATGTACAAGAATATCGGGGTTTTTGCTTTTTGCCAGCGCTGCAATCGTTTTCAGATCATTAACCGCACCCGTTTCATTGTTGACAAGCATGGCAGAAACGAGAATTGTGTCAGCAGACAACGCTTCTTGGTAGGCGTTCATATCCCAAACGCCGTTTGGCGAAGGAATTTTTACAACTTGATATCCTAGTGTCGCAAGGTGATTTGCCGTTTCGATCACGGAAGGGTGCTCGGTTTCGCCCACAATGATCTTCTTACCTTTGTTTCGTGCTTTTGCACAAGCCGCACCTATAAGTGCAAGATTATTGGCTTCCGTGCCGGAAGCTGTGAAGATCAATTGTTCCGGTTTGGGTCGAAGACCTGTTTTCGGAGGGCAAAGCACTTTGAGAATCGAAACTCTTGCTTCGGTCATGATCTGTTCTGCGCGCATACCAAGCGTATGAAGAGAAGAGGGATTTCCGTAAGTATTCACCATAACATCGTTCATTTTGGCGATCGCCGAAGCACAAAGCGGTGTTGTGGCGCTATTATCGAGATAATGTTCTTTAAGCATCAAAAATTTTCCTTTTATACTATATCAAAATACAAAATTTTTCACCATTTCGGAAACTTCTTCAAGGTGTTCATCAAAGTAATCCAGTTCAGTCACTTCACCATTCGCATTTGTTTCTGCGATCTGCGCGGTATATGTGAAAATATAAAGATAGCCGCTGTAGTAGGTAAAATACTGAAGGAGTTTGTAGGTCGCGCCGTCGCTGTCAACGGTGTAGACGTACTTGACGCAAGGCTCATTGGATTTACCGAATCTTTGATTTTCCGTACTGCATTCTTCTTCGATCAGGACGACGTCCTTGAAGGTGGATTGCACTTTTGCAAAGTAATCCGTGCGGAAATAATCATCAGCGGTTTTATAGGTGCCGCTGGGGTTCATGGTCTGGATCGATACGTTGCTGTTGTCACCGGTTTTTGCCGTGAGAACACCGGTTGTGATATCAATGATCCAATCATTCGGGACAAAGAATTTGTAGTCTACAAATTCGCTTTCCACAAGT
>JBGVIG010000471.1:0-3608 GCA_045122995.1 Eubacteriales bacterium
TTCGCCGCTTATCGGTGTCTTTTACGAAAGTGAACCTTTCGATCTGCTCATCGTAAATAGCGCCGGCAAAGCGATCTATGTCAATACTGCGCTCATTCCCGAAAAAGCGAC
Organism: Eubacteriales bacterium; assembly: GCA_045122995.1. Lineage (GTDB taxonomy): Bacteria > Bacillota > Clostridia > Oscillospirales > CAG-272 > QALR01. Next base: position 112 of record JBGVIG010000471.1, read on the forward strand.
GAGAACCGCCGCAGGTGCTTCGCTTTTCGACCTCAAGAAAAATCAGACGATCGTCGATGCGACACGCACACCTGCAGACCACTACGCAGGATTTGAAAAATGCAAAAAGATCAAAATTCCTGCCACAGGCTCTGCCGTCGAGAAAAAATAACGGGGAAAACACCCGAAAAAACAAGGAAAGGAAAGCCGCCTTATGAAAATCGCGCTGATCACCAAAGATAAAATCTTCGCCAGAATGCTCCACCTCGAGTTTTCCGCACTCGGCGCTGACGTCGCGCACATGGAAGAAGCTTTGGATTTTTTGCGCGAAAAACAAAAGGCGGACCTTTTTCTTGTGGACGCTGATATGCTTCTTTCCGAAAAGCTTCCACCGGCTGAGGGGGAAGCCGTCTTGATGGGATACCCCGAAGAGCTGGCGAAGATCGCTTCTCGCGAGCTGACGCGGTACTACGTCGTGGTACGCCCGTTCGTGGTAAAAGATCTCATTGATGCACTTTTTTTGCGCGAAGAAGATTCGGAAAAGCTGATGCTTCGTCCGCCCAAAAAAGAACATCCTTCCGAAAGTCTGGCACTGGACGAAGATTCCCGTGCGGCCTATTTCAAGGGAGAAAAGATCGAGCTGACACAGCGTGAGTATGCACTTTTGCAGCTCTTGCTCGACCGAAAGGGTGAAGCGGTCTCCCGTGCGGAGATTCTTTCCCACGTTTTTGAAGACGCAGGCGAAAACACAAATGTGGTCGACGTTTACATTAACTATTTGAGAAAAAAGATCGACAGTGCTTTCGACGTCCGTTTGATCTCCACCGTGCGCGGCTACGGTTACACGATCCGAAGCTAAAAAGGTCCTCGCAAAAAGTGCGGAAAAAATTTTACAAAAAGTGTATAACCTACAATTTTTCGGCGACAATAGAAACAGTTCACAAAGCCGTAAGGCAGAAAGGAATTTGTTTTTATGAATCAGAACCAGAAAAATTTGCAGAAAAACCGTATTCTTGCCATCGCACTCGCACTTCTCGTCGTTGTGACGATCACCGTGACGATCGTCGCGCTCGTTTCCTCGAAGCGAACAAAACCGCCGAAGACCGATGAAACCACCTCCGCCACCACGACAGAAGCCACCACCCGTCCCCAGCCTGAAGAAACCACCGCGAAAGAGGAAAGCCCCGTTGTTGCGGAAGACGTGAATTTCATCTCTCCCGTGACCAGCGGCACCATCATCAAGGAATGGTCGGCAGACATTCCCGTTTTCTCCAACACCATGGAGGATTACCGTGTGCATCTCGGTATTGACATTGAAGCGGACGCAGGCACACCTGTTTACGCAGCCGCTGATGGCACCGTGGAAAGTGTGGATTTCCACCCTATGATGGGACAAACAATCGTGATCTCTCATGCGGGAGGCTACAAGACCGTTTATCAGAACCTGCAGACCAAAGTCCCCGAAGCGATCAAAGCAGGCGCTTCCGTCAAAGCAGGTGATGAGATCGGCGCGCTCGGTGATACCGCACTCATTGAGATCTCCGAAGCACCTCATCTTCACTTTGAACTCTACAAAGATGACATCTGTGAAAATCCTCTTGCACACTTCACGATCTCTCCGATCAACGAAGAAAATCGCTTCGAAGACTGATGCCCTATATATAATAATAAAAAGGTAGGATTTTCCGAACAAGCAAACCGAGCTTCCCAAAGCTCGGTTTTTTCATAAAAAAAGCTCTTTTTCAAAAATTCTTCAATTTTGTATCTTTTTTTAGCTTTATTTTGTAAGGAAAAAAAACATAAAAACGTAAAATAAATTTGAAATTTTTTGAAGAAAAAGTGAAAAAGCCATTTGTGCGTTTCCAGTTGTGGGTTTGTTTTCCATTTTTTGATTGTTTTCAATTCATATTTGGATTCAGATATTTCGTTTTTTGTAAAATCATACAGATGAAATATCCGTTTTGCTTTTCTTTTTTTTGAAGATAGAATTTTTCATAAATTATTGACAAAGCGAAAAAATGGTGATATAATAGCATTAATCACGGTGCAAGGTGTTATCAGACGATGCCATTGCACGAGAAAATTTCTTTAAATTTAAAAAGGAGAATCCCAATTATGAAGAGAGTTTTGTCCCTCATCATGGTAGTTGGTATGCTTTTTGCTGTTCTTGCACTTGCAAGCTGTGGCGACGAAGTTGACGAAACCACAACAGCTGCTACTACTACTGCTGCAACCACAACGGAAGCTACTACTACAGAAGCTACCACAACCACAGAAGCTACTACTACAGAAGCTACTACAACCACAGAAGCTACTACCACTGCTACTGAAGCTACCACAACTGAATCTCAGGTTGCTGAAATCACCACCGGTGAAACACTTCCTGCTTACACTCGTCTTGACTTCGGTACAAACTCCAGAGTTCACCAGGAAAACCTTGCTAACGGCGTTGACCTCCACCAGTGGATCGTTGATACTATGACATACAACGGCACTTATGTTGATATCAAGTACACCGAAGACACCATGATCGTTTATGCACTCAAGTCTTACACCGACAACTTGGTAGACAGCTCTACTGCATATTCTATCAACTTCGACGACATCACTTCTTACGACTTCGCAGACGACCTTCTCCCCGGTTACGGTACATGGTCCGGCGCTCCTTACGTTGATGTTACCCCCACAACCGGTTGGAAGGGTATGCACCAGTACATGCAGATCCGTTGCAAGAACAACTCTGACAACAACATGATGACTGTTCAGTTCGCTACAACAGTTGGCGGTTACTACACCACCACCACAGCAGTTTGTCTCTATCTCCAGGCTGGCGCTCCCACAACCGAAGCTGAAGGTCTTACCAAGAGAGGCGACGCTAAGCCCATGGACGAATTCAAAACCTTTACATACGATATGAACTTCCTCTCTCACTGCGGTCGTAACTGGGAAGGCGACTATGCAAGCATGGTTGCTAAAGCTCTCCAGGCTCCCAACAGTTATGGTGGCAACGGTTGGAACTGGGCTGGCGGTAAATCCGCTGTAGGTTTGCGTTTCCACGTTCTCGGCGCTTACTGCTCCACTTACAGCTCTTTGGGCCGCGACGAATACTTCAGCGCTTCTCACCTCAAGCGTGACTCCCGTGAATTCATCACAGAAGGTGACTCCATCGAAATCGACTACATCATCTTCGGTTCCACCAAAGCACAGCTCGACGAATGGATCTCCATCCACGAAGGCTACAAAATGCCTGCTGCAGAATCCACTGAAGCTGCTGCTTAATTAAAAACGAATATGTTTTCAGAGTGTTCCCTTTTGGGAACACTCTTTTTTGCGTTTTTGCTGCTCGAATTGACAAGCGACAACGCAGTATGATATACTAAAATAAAAGGAGGGATATCTATGAAACGATTCTTACCGATCGCGCTTGCGTTCTCCATGCTTCTCTGCCTCTCCACAAGTTGCGCAAACGAGATCCACGAAACCACAACTGCAATATCGACAGCTGCCCAAACAACCGA
>JBGVIG010000472.1:0-3980 GCA_045122995.1 Eubacteriales bacterium
AACCGAAATTGCCGATCTTTTTGCCAAGCTCGAAATATTCCCCGTGAGCGAAAGCGGCAAGCTCTGCGCGTTCGATGCAAAGCTTTCCGTTTTGATCCATGAGCTCTTCGTCAAGGCGAATGCCCACGATATCTGCCATGAACATATCATGCGAGCCGAGCGGCACGATATCGCTTACCTTGCAATAGATAGACATTGGCGCTTCCGCGATTGCAGGACAGGAGAAGTTTTCAAAATCTTCCGCAAATTCGGGCGTGAGATTCATAGTCTTGAATTTATCCACCTTGCGTCCGGTGCGCATGCCGCAAAAGTCTGCGGCACGGGTGAGCTCTTTGCTCGTCAGATTGATGACAAATTCGCCGCTCTCTTTGATAAGGGCATAAGAATGGCGTTCGGGACGAACGGAGATATAGGTTTTCGGTGGATGTGTGCAGAGGATCCCCGTCCAGCCGACGGTGATGATATTGGGCTTGCCGTCAGCACCCATGCAGGAAACCATGGCGGGAGGGATCGGCGCGATGAGCGCACCGCCTTTCCAAGTGATCTTCGACATAATGCGAAACCGTACCTTTCTTTTTATGTGTTGATAAAATGTTTTCGTAGTATTTGACATTTTCTGTGGATTGCGTTATAATCTTCTTATACAGTATACCATAAAATATACGCAGAATAAATGATTTTTTCAAAAAAGTGAGGGATTTTTTATGAAACGTAAGTTTTCTGCTATTTTAGCGACACTCCTTGCTGTGGGGTCGCTTGTCGGTTGCGGTAATGTTGCCGATGACACCACAACAGCGGCATCACAGAGCACCGAAACTACGACTGTGGAAACCACCACTGTGGAAACGACCACGCAGGTCACCACGGAGATGACCACAGAAGCCACCACGGAAACGACAACAGTGCCCGAAAAAGAAGAGCTTCAGATCATTCCGCTGGATATCTCCGACTTCCCTTATATTTATAATGGCTGGGATCCTGTGCCGCTTCTTGTTATCAAGGTCAATTTCCGTAATGTCACTTGTGTGACAAAGGACGATACTTATTGGTATGACCTTTTCTTTGGTGAGAAGGACAATAGCTTGAAATCATATTATCTGAAAGTTTCCGATGGCAATTTCCATTTCTATCCCGCGACGGAAACTTACACGAATAGCGCAAGAAAGAATGTAGCAGGCGACGGCATCGTGGAAGTGACGGTAAATATGGATCATAGTTCAGGGAGCGAAGAACGTGTAGAGGCGATTCGTGTGGCAGATGAATACGTGGATTATGCTTCTTTTGATAAAAATGGCAATGGCCGCATTGAAAAAACGGAGCTTGCTATCGTGTTTATCGGTGCGGGCTACGAAAAAACACGCACATCGGACACACCGAATGTCAATGCACATTATCAAAGCACTCGCGATAATTGGTATGCGACACTCGATGGTGTGAAGGTCCTTGCGCAGGGTGGTGGCTTTGTTAAGGTCGGCGAGATGATGAGCGGCGGCAATCCTTTGACCGTTGGTTCTTTCGCGCATGAATTTACACACTATCTCGGCGCCGGCGACCTTTATGTGACAAGCGGACAATGGGGCGGCTCCAATTCTCCTGCAGGCGGGGCGACTATTATGGGTTCGCGCGGCTCTCGCAGCGCTAATAATGACGAGCTGATCGGTTCTCGTCCGGCATATCCCGATGCGTATCATTTAACGCATCTGAATCTTTATGATTATACGACCATCGGCAGCGGTGAATATACGCTTTATTCTCGTCAAAGCACGGAAGGCAAATTTAATATTCTCCGTTTGAACACACCAAATCTTAACGAATATTATCTCATTGAAAATCGTTATTTTGATGAGAGTAGCTATCATTTTGACAGCGATCTTAACGCTTACGCAACGCAGGGTGTTGTGATCTGGCACGTTGATGCGACCATTGCAGACGGGAATATGACCATCAATGCGGCAGATAAAGGGACGCCACCCGGTTTGTGTGCGCTTGCACCGCGCAAGGAAGGTGCGGAGCCTGTCTTTACGGCAAATCCTGGCGTTTTCGGTGAAGCAGGACTTGTTTTTGATTGCCATGATTATAATTTCCCGAATCTCGGCACGTGGTACACTTGCCTTACCGAAGAAGAAGCAGCGCTGATGAATCTCAAGATCGAGATCCTCGACGATGCCGGACATGAGATCCGTATCCGCGTGATCGACGCTTATGAGGACGGCGAAGTGGAAACGTATCTTTCTACCGCTTCTGAAGAAACAGTAGTCAGCGTGACGGGCAAGATTCTTGATCTCGGCGGCAAAACGCTGAACGGCATGTGGGCAGAGATCGCCTTGACCGATGATTTTGCGGAAGTTTTGCAGGCAGTCGCTCTCGTTCCCGGAGAAGATGGTAGCTTTGCTTTTGGTTTTAAGGATCTTACACCCGGTACGAAATACTATGTGCGCGTCGTTTACGACTGTGAGGGCAAAGAATTCTATAAAACGGATTTCTTCTATACCCGTGCGATCCCTGTGGTGGACACCGTGAACTATACCGTGACGCTCTACCGCAACCGTAAGGACAATGACAGATCGTATTCTCTCAAGGCAAAGGTGAATGAACCTGTCATTATTCCTTTCAGCATGACGAAAGACGGTTATGTTTTTGTTGGCTGGTATCTGGACGAAGCGTTCACACAGTATTTTGAAGTTTCCAAAGGACAGGAAAGTGCGACGGATATCAATCTCTATGCGAGATGGGTGAAGACGAATAGCGCAGCCAAACTAACGGTGGTAGGTGCGACACTTGTGAATAACAAGTTGAATCCCGCAGGCTATGGTGTGATCGGGGAAACCTTCCATGAACCGATCCCTGCTGCCCAAGCAGGAAAGACCTTTGTTGGTTGGTATGCGGACGAAGCGCTGACGAAGCCCTTTGATTTTAATAAGATCATCGTCAGCAACAATAACGTTTTGATCTATGCAAAATGGGAGTGAATCTAATGAGAACGATTTGTGCAGATATTGCAAAAGAAAAGGGAATGCTGAACCGCTTCTTTTCCGCCTGCATCGGTGCAGGACGGGCAGGAGAGGTCATGCGATATCCCGTCATGGAGCAACTGAAAAGGATCCAGCGCGAATGTCCTTTTCGTTATATTCGCTTTCACGGACTTTTTCATGAAGAAATGAACGTGGCGCGCCGCGATGAAAATGGGAAGCTTACGTTTTGTTTTCAATACGTAGATCTGCTTTTTGATATGCTCCTCGATATCGGATTGCGCCCTGTGGTGGAGCTTGGTCTGATGCCGGACACGATGGCAAAAGAAAAGGAATACGTCTTTTGGTGGAAGATGAATAAATCCATGCCAAAGGATATTTCTGAATGGGAAGCGCTTGTGGAGATGCTGGTGCGTCACCTTACGCTTCGCTACGGAAAAGAAGAAGTGAAAACGTGGTATTTTGAGGTTTGGAATGAACCGAATCACCCCGGATTTTTCACGGAATACAAAAATATGAACGCTTACTTTTCGCTGTATGACAGTGCAGTTTTGGCTGTGAAGCGTGTTTGCGCTGAGTATCAGGTTGGCGGACCTGCAACGGCAGGTATGGTGTGGCTTGATGAAATGGTGGCGCATTGCCGTGAAAAGGAGATCCCACTGGATTTTCTTACGAGCCATTCCTATGGTGTGAAGGGCGATTTTGATCCCGATGGCAACGCGGTCGTCGTGCTGAAAAAGGTAGACAAGGTTTCCGATGAGATCCGCCACCACGGCGCGAAGTGCAAAGCATGGGGGCTTCCGCTGATCATCACCGAATGGTCAAGCTCGTATTCTCCCACCGATCATGTGCATGAGAGTTATTTCAGCGCACCGTATATCCTGCGCACCTTAAAGCGATGCGAAGGCTTTGCCGATATGATGTCTTATTGGACATTTACGGATATTTTTGAGGAAAATTCACCGCCCACAGAGCCGTTTCACGGCGGATTTGGGCTTATTAGCGTGCAAT
>JBGVIG010000473.1:0-2930 GCA_045122995.1 Eubacteriales bacterium
GGCGGCTGTATCGGCGGCGCAGGCTGTCTCACTCACGGCGAAAAGAACAAAGTTGAAGTTGACAAATATGGTAAAACTGCTCACGAAAAAACGATTTTGGATGCAGTTAGCGTATTGAAAAAATAATAATTGATAAAGAAAACCTCGGAAACTTCCGAGGTTTTTCTTTATGCAAATTGTGTCAAATGATATAAAAAAGGCTTTCCCGAAGGAAAGCCTTTTTTCAGCGTTTAACAACGTTTATTTTTTCTTTTTCTTGCCGAGAACAACAACTACGACAACAACTGCAACAACAACAACTGCTGCAACGATACCGATGATAAGACCGATAGGTGCGCCTTCAGAAGTGCTGGGAGCTGTGGTGGTAGTAGCAGAAGTGGTGGTCTGCTGAGTTGTGATGATTTCGCCTTCAACGTTTACGTTCAGAACTACGCTGAGATCAACGCCATCAATGGTAGAAGAAATAGTAACTCTACCTGCGCCTTCACCGGGAGTGGAGAGGTTAGCACGAATACGGTAGTCATCAGCAACCAATGCAACTTTCTTGCCGTCAGCGTATTCGAAAGACACGGTCATGCCGGTAGGATCGAATTCTGCGCCAACATCATAAGTTGTCTTAACGGGCTCTTTGGTAACAACCATTGCGGTAGGAGCTTCTACGTTAACAGCAACAGTCTTTGTGATGTCAAGACCGTAAGTTGTGTTAACACCCTGAACAGTAAATTCAACCTGACCGGGAACTTTGGTGCTACCAGTGATTGTGTATTCAAGTGCAGTTGCTGCATCGCCGGAAGCAATCTTAGAGCCGTCGGTATAAATCAAATTAATAGTGAAATCGTCTTCTTTGATTTCAGAACCGTAACGATAAGCTTTTTCGGGAGCGGTTACTTCGATGTCAGAAACCTGAATCAAGTTGATATCGAATGTAGTTGTAATGCCGTAATAGTTAGCAGTAACGGTGGTAGTGCCAGCTTCAGCGAAATTGCCGATGTATTTGAGAGCACCTGTGGAGTAGGGAGCAGAAGAGGTGCCATCAGTGTAATTAACTTTGAATTCGTAGCCGCTGGGAGTAAAGCCATTAGCAAGTTCAGCGATTTCGAAAGTAGTGTCTTCGGGAGAAGCAGAAAGTTCGATGCTGGAAATGCCGGTTACACTTACATTGTATTCTACGAATTTAGAACCAAATCTCAAGGTAACAGGGGTGCTTGCAGCAGCGGTGTTGAGGTTTGCGGAGTAGGAAGCACTGGTAAGTGTTTCTTTGGTGCCGTCAGCATAAGTAGCTTCGAGCTGGAGACCTTCAAGGTCGATGGTTTCGCCTACGTAGTAGGAGGTTTTTGTAGGAGCAGTAATGAGCTTGAGGTCAGTGATGCTTTCTTCTTTGCGTTCAAGTTCACTCTTGTAGTTGGTAACGTAGTCAAGGTCACCAATTACAATGTAGTCAACGTCACAAGAAGCACCAACGTAAGCGCCAGTACCATCGGAAACGTTATAACCGAACGGGAAGATAGCAAATTCATACAAGCTTGCGCCCCAACGATTCTGGAGCTCGCCTTTGTCGTCTACCTTAAGAGCACCATTGTAGTTGGTGTCTTTGTTGAGCTGAGGCATGTCGACGATGTAAGTTACCCATTCACCGGTACCACTCTGGTATTCGTTGCCATACATATCTTTCTTCATGTCAGAGATAGTGGCAGAAACGAAGTGACCGTTGTTGGTAGAACCAGTAACCCAACCAAATGTGAATCTGGAAGCGGTACTGTAGTTTCTTACACGGATCTTGAGATACTGTGCACGGGGAGTTGTGCTATTTTCAGCACCAAGCTGGAAGAATTTGTCATCATGCATTTCGTCAATGCTGAAAAACAGACCGGGGTATTTGTTTGCTTCGTTAAGTTCAAGGTGAAGAACTTCACGGTTTTCGGTAAGAGACCATTCAAGACCTTTGGCGTAGCTGTCGTAACCATCGGTAATGAGGTAAGCGGCATCCTGAACGCCATCACCGTCGGTATCCGGATATTCCCACATACCGCTTTCAATGGTGCATGTCCATTTGCCGTCTACTTCTGTTGCCCAAGGAGTAGTAGAAGCTTCGGAAAAGTCAAGGAAGTCTGTGCGGGCGATGTTCTTGTCGTTTCTGGTAACAGGACCCGCAGTTGCAATGACGGAAGCTGCGCTGAACGCAAACAAAGCCGACATCGCGGTTGCTAAAATTTTCTTGATGTTCATGATAAACATTCCTTTCTAAAATAATTTCAAGTATATTATAACATTATGCCTATAAAAAGTCAATAAGGAAATATGCTTCTTGGATACTTTTAAATCAAAATCAAAACGCTTCTAACATGTCTACTCTGCGCTGATGTCTTCCGCCAAGGAATTCTGCACCGAGGAATGCTTCCGTGATTTCTACAATCTTTTCAAACTCATGTACGCGAGCGCCAAGACAAAGAATATTAGCGTTATTATGCTGACGCGTGAGTGCGGCAGATGCAGGATCTCCGCAAAGTCCGGCACGGATACCTTTGTGCTTGTTGGCTGCAATGCTCATGCCAATACCTGTTCCGCAAATAAGGATACCGAATTCACATTCGCCTTCGGTTATTTTGCGGCATACGCAGTCGGCATATACGGGGTAATCCACAGATTCTTCTGTGTTTGTGCCGAGATTCTGGCATTCATAGCCTTTGGCTTCCAGGTGTGCGATCAATCTGTTTTTGTAATCGACACCTGCGTGGTCGCAAGCAATAGCGAGTTTCATAGTTAAAACCTCCAAAATAATTTATTTTTCGACATGATCTGTCGATAGGCTCTGTTTTTCACGCGCGGCGCGTTCGTTTGCTTCTCGTTCCGCTTGCGGCAAACGCAAATATTCGGGACGGAGCAATTTGTCTGTAAAAATAGATTTATCCTGTGTCGTCTGATATGTGTGA
>JBGVIG010000474.1:0-5165 GCA_045122995.1 Eubacteriales bacterium
CGCATAGCCTTTGCGTAATTTTTAAGCAAAGGAACCGCAAGCAACTCTGCCTTTTTCTTCTATGATCGCATTTCGTCTATATCTTGAGAAAGCAAAGGCGAAAGTTATCGACACCAAGATAAGGTGGAGGATCCACGAGCAGGTAAAACAGAAGAGGAGCGCATCTATGGTTTCGTAACGCGGATAAATGAAGTTCATCCAAATGATGCGGAAAACGAGAACGGTAATGACCGATTCGATCGTCGAGAGAAAGGGGTGTCCGAACGCTTGTATCGCCGAGCCAAAGATACCATTCAAAGCGGATATCATCTGGAAAGCAAGAACGTACTTTAAGCGCTTCATGCCATAAAAGATCGCAAGCTGATCACCGGGCACATAGAGAGAAAGCACCTCTTCTCCGCAGAAAAAGTAAATGATCGGTCCCAAAGAGGCAATAGCAACGGAAAGAATCGCGCAATAAACGATCGTTTTTTCGACACGTTTTCTGTTTGCAGCACCAATATTCTGACTCATAAAGGTGATAAGTGCAACGGCAAATGCGCCATACAAAGAAGAAGTTATTAACTCAATATTCGTTGCCGCCGATCCACCTGCAACACATTCCGAACCGTAGGAATTTATCGTAGAGGTTATCTGAAGGGTGGCAATCGGATACATCATATTTGTTAAAGCAGAAGGAATGGCGAAACGAAGCATACGCGAAAGAGCGGGAAAACTGAACGAAGGCTTTTTGAATGTAAAACTGCAACTTCCGTCCTTATGAGTAAGACGCCAAATAACGAGAAATGCGCCGATCACCTGGGAAACAACGGTCGAAATCGCAACCGCGGCAACCTTCTCGGTCATCACAAGGCAAAGAATAATGTTAAGAATGACGTTCACGATACCGGAAACGATAACGTGAATCAGAGGACGGCGGCTATCTCCCTCGGCACGAATGATTGCCGCACCGAAATTATAAACGAGGATAGCAGGCGCGCCGCACATATAGATTCTGAGATAAACGACGGCACCATTAAAGCAATCTTCGGGACAGTCGAGAGCACGCAGAAGCGGAACGGAAACGATATTACCGACAATAGCAACAAACACGCCACACGCAAGCGCAAAATAGATCGAAGTATCCACGATCTTTTTGATCCTTTCCTCATCTTTCGCACCGATCGCATACGCAAGAAAAACGCTCGTTCCGAAGGAAAGCGCAATAAAACCATTGATCACGAGGCTTGTGATATTACCGGTCGCACCGACAGAAGCAACTGCGATCGAATCCGCCATATTTCCAAGAATGATCATATCTGCGGAATGGAAAAGATTTTGCACGATGGTCGCTATCATAACCGGTATCGAAAAGCGAATGATCGACTTTAAGAGTGGGCCTTTGGTAATATATTCCTTGTTATCAGCCATCTGAAATTCCCCCTTTTTCTATGATCACCCAAAAACATTATAGACCTAAAACATGAAAAGTCAATAGATTTCATGCAGAAAAGGTGCAATTCCATTCGACAAGAGAATGTTTTTGCACCTTTTTGATTCATTTTATGATGGCTTCAGAAACCGCGCTGTCGCTTCATTCTTCAAGCTTCTGCTCGTGGAGCGTCAGCGTGGACATCTCAACGGGAAGGAAGAAGCAAAGTCCGTGTGCGGGGGTTCCGACACCCATTTTTTCCTTAATTTTATCCTTGATCTTCATCGCAACGTCTTTCTCAACGATCGTCAGCACGATCTCTTTTTCAGTATCTATGGAGATGCCAAGAATCGTCTTGGGTTTGGCAACGGAGCCTCTGGCATTGATGATGGTCGCACCCGTTGAGCCAAGTGAGCGTATAAGCTCCACAACCTCAGCGGAGAAGCCGGCATTGACAATAATATATAAAGCCTTTAAATCTTTCATATGAAATCTCCCTTCTTAAAACGACAATCCTTCAACCGAAATACTATATGCGATCCCGGTGTTGGGCTTTTTGAAATTATAATCATGATACAGGATATTTATCAGTTCTTTTGCATTTTCGTTTTTGAGCAAGCAGGTGATCAGGACCTTTCCTTGCTCTGCTTCAAAGCCAAATGCTGCCGCGATCGCACTCGGATTCATCGAGCCGCGTCCGTAAACGACGTCGATAACGTGTGCATCATGATCGGCGAGGAGAGATAAAAATTTATTCTTTTTCTTTTGCTCGGCAATGATCACAAAATATTGCAAGCCAATATTGGGACTATCGTTCATTTACACGTCCTCGCTTTCATTTGTAGTGTTTTCGTTATCAGATTCCGAAACGAAACATTTCAGAGCCTCAAAGGATTCTTTTTCTGCCGCTTCTTCACGTTTTAGACGGATATTATAGATGATACCGAGCGCCTGAATAGCGATCAGAGGGGTGACGGAGATAAAGGAAATAATGCCAAACCCGTTCGTCAAGATCGACATCTCGCCGCCACGAGCATTTGCGACGGAACCCGCGATACTGAGAGTAAGAGGTGTCAAAAACGCAGAGGTCAATGCGCCGCCCGTAACGCCGCCTGAGTCGAAGGCAAGACCGACAAAAAGCTTCGGGGTGTATATCATCATAAGAATGGAAATTGCATAGAGCGGAATAAGGAACCAGAGAATATTGATCTCTGTCAGAATCTTGAGAATAGAAAGGAATGATGCTACGCCGATGCCGAGCGCGAGCGTAAGACGAATGGTCATTTTTCGGATATGACCGTTGGTCAGCTCCTCGATCTGTTCGCCAAGCACCGTTACGGCAGGCTCAGATACCGTAATTGCGGCACCGAGAATAAAGCCCACACCCAAAAGCAGCCATTTGAACCACTCAGGGCGCGCTTCTTCAAAGAACATCTGACCGATGTACTGCCCCACGAAACCAAAGCCGAAGTCAATACCCGAAAGGAATATCAAAAGTCCGAGATAAACGGGAATAACACCGAGCATCAATGTCACAAAAGTCCTTCTCGGAAGCTTGATCATAAAGAGGAGAAAAGGAATCGAAATCAATATGATGGGGAGAACCGCAAGCGCAACGTCGGTGATGTTGCCGAGAATGATATCGCCAAGACCGCGAGACGTTGACATATCATAAGGCTGTTCGGGAGGCAATGTGCCGTGTGTTGCTTTGATAATGATACCATAGAGAAGCACCGCGACGATCGGTCCAACCGAAGCGATACCGATGATACCGAGAGAGTCATCGTTCGTTTTGCTCTTGGTAAAGGTCATGGAAATACCAAGACCGAGTGCCAGAATAAAAGGAACGGAAACGTCACCTGTTGTAGCACCGCTGCCATCAAAAGCAAGAGCGATAAATTCATTCGGCGCGAAGATCACAAGCAGGAATACCACAGCATACAGAACGGCAAAAAACCACTTGATATTAATATTTTTAACGATTCGTACCAAAGCCAGCGCAACGCCGATACCGATACCCGTTCCTGTGATCCAAATAAAGAGGGTGCTATTAACAAGGGGCATGATCACGCTGATCTGCTTTGCAAGGACAGACAGCGCAGGCTCAGCAACAGTTGCCAAAAGTCCGAAAACAAAACCAAAGCTCAAGACGAACACAATCTTATTGTATTGCGCAAATGAGCCGCCGACCATTCTGCCGATCGGCAAAATGCTTGTTTCAAGGCCAACCAAAAACATAGACTGACCAAGCACGACGCATATATAACCTACAACAATCTTAAGATAATCGGCAAATGAACTGAGGGGCGCTATACACAGACATACGACAATGATGACTGCGAGCGGGAGTGACGAAAGGAACGTATCCTTCGCTGTTTGAAAAAATTTTGTTTTCATGATACCCTCTTTCTTTTTGTAATATATTAAAAAAACAGACGAATATTAAATATATTGTACCATAATGTAGACAAGAATGTCAATGGGTTCCGTTTCTTATTTGCGATGTCGATCCCGATTGTATTTTGATGCTGAAGAATGGGTAAAGCTTGCGAAAGACGCAGGCATGGAATACCTGGTCGTGACCAGCAAACATTACGATGGCTTTTGCCTTTTCAAGTCGGACGTTGACAGCTATAATTCCTTTGACGGAACACCTTTCAAAAGAGATATTATCGCAGAGCTTGCCGATGCGTGCAGCAAACATGGCTTGAAGCTTAGTCTGTATTATTCACAATGCCTCGATTGGCACGAAAAGCATGGCGGCTGCCGCAAAATAGAGTTTCATGAAGCCAGAGGCGTTCCCGGCTATTGGGGAAACTCTTGGGATTTTCCAAACAACGATGAAAAGGACTACTGCATTTGTTTTGAAAACAAGATCAAGCCGCAGCTCAAAGAAATACTTACAAAATACGGAGAGCTATGCCTCATCTGGTTTGACACGCCAAAGGAAGAACAAACAATTGAACAGTCCCGGGAGCTATACGATATGGTCAGAACGTATCAACCGGGGTGCCTGGTGAACACAAGAATCGGAAACGGTCTTGGCGATTACATTTCTTGCGGCGATAATGCCCTTCCCAAAGAATATACCGACAAGTTAATAGAATCCCCAGTGACACTCAACAGAACGTGGGGATATAAATCCTTCGACAACGATTGGAAAAGTCCCGAAAAAGTTTTGGAAATTCTGGAAAAGTGCAACATCTTCGGTGCAAACCTGCTTCTCAACGTAGGTCCTGATCACCTCGGAAGAATCCCTGCTCCTGCCGTTGAAATTTTGCGGGAGGTCGGAAAAAGACGCCATTCAATGTGAGAAGACATACATGCATGATTTACCAGATTTATCTGTAATAGAAGAACAACACTTTCCCTTATCACATCGGTTGACAAACGCACCCCCTTAGATATAATAAAAATATCCAAGCATAACCACTATATAAATCGGGAGGTCATTTCATATGAGAACGATGCTTATTTTGGTAGACGGTATGCGTCCCGAGGCATTGAATTCGGCTATCTCAAAGCCGGTGAATATCTCTCAAACGAAGCAATCCGTTTTTTGAATGATAACTACATTGATTTCACATTCTTATATCTCGGTCACCCTGATGCCGCAGGTCATAATTCCGGCTGGATGGGCGAAGAATATATGGAAAGTGTAAAGACAAGCTGGGATAATATCGAAAAAGTCATCTCTTCTCTGCCCGATGATTATACGTTTATCATCACATCCAATCATGGCGGACATGAGAGA
>JBGVIG010000475.1:0-3334 GCA_045122995.1 Eubacteriales bacterium
ACCGCGGTTTTCTGAACGTTTCAAAAGCGAAGCGAAAAAGAAAAACACGGCAGCGCTCCATTTTCATTTGAAAATGACAGTATACAGCATATTCTACTGCATACCAGCGATATCCCGCGGGAACAAAACATCACTTCGGCAAGCATACCCTTTCATCGCCTTCATATTCCCGTACAAAAAAGGTGATTACTTTTGCATCTTGCGCCTCTACCTATCAGTTTTTTATTCACAAGTCCCATTATAAGGGACTTTTCATATTTTGTCAATATCTTTTGCATGATTTGTATCGAAACAAAAAAAGAACACCCTTCGGTGTTCTCTTTTTTCAGACATTTTCTATCTATTACGGATTAGTCGCTGATGAAAGGAAGCAACGCAACGTGACGTGCTCTCTTGATAGCTTCAGTGAGTTCTCTCTGATGTTTAGCGCAAGTACCGGTAACTCTGCGGGGCAGAATTTTGGAACGTTCGGAAACGAATTTTCTAAGTCTTGCTACATCTTTGTAGTCGATAGCTTCTACTTTTTCTGCGCAGAATACGCAAACTTTTTTTCTTCTGCGGTTTGCGCCGTTCTGGCGTGCAGGTCTTTGTTCTCTATCCATTGTATGAAACCTCCTTATAGTATATAGTATGATTCACATTCCACCTTAGAACGGCAGATCGTCATCGCCTGCGATCTCCTCAAATTTGGGAGTTTCCATGGTGTTGCCACCAAATGCAGGAGCTTGATAATCGTCGTTTCTGGGGGAATCGCTTTTGCGCTCTACGAAGTTTACTTCGTCCGCAACCACTTCTGTTACGTAGCGCTTGGAGCCGTTTGTATCTGTCCAGCTCCGTGTTTGCAGAGAACCGCAGATACAGATCGCGCTGCCTTTTCTGAAATATCTTGCAACGAACTCAGCTGTGTTTCGCCATGCAACGATATTGATGAAATCGCTCTGCGACTGTTCTCCGGGTTTCGTATATCTACGGCTTACGCCTATCGAAAACGAACAAACACTGACGCCTGTGGGAGTCTGTTTGAGTTCGGGATCTGCGGTCATGTGACCGATCAAAATTACTTTGTTAAGGCTTGCCATTCAATATACCCTCCTTAATCTCAGGCTCTGATAGTCATGGAACGCATAACACCTTCAGTGATGTTGAAAATACGTTCGAGTTCAGCAACGAAGCTGGGATCTGCAGTGTAGTTCACGAGAACGTAGTAGCCTTCGGTCATATCGTTGATC
Organism: Eubacteriales bacterium; assembly: GCA_045122995.1. Lineage (GTDB taxonomy): Bacteria > Bacillota > Clostridia > Oscillospirales > CAG-272 > QALR01. The sequence goes on from JBGVIG010000475.1 coordinate 1,230, forward strand.
GGATATGCGAGCTTGCGTTTACCCCATTCGTTGAAAGATTCGATTGTACCGTTTTCTTCGATAAGAGCTTTGAACTTGTTAACGAGAGCAGCGGTAGCTTCTTCTGTGCCTGTGGAATCAACGATATACATTGTTTCATAGGTTCCGAGAATTTTTTCCATCTGATTTGCACCTCCTTTTGGACATAAGGCCGCGGACTTCGTCTTTTTTATCCGCAGCAAGGAGAAAAAACTTTACGAAAGTTCTTTTCCATCTCCGTTATTATATCACCCTTTTCCTTATTTGTCAATCTATTTTGTAAACTTTTTTCATAAAAACCAAAATTTTATTGAATTCATTCTCATACAGTGATATAATATTATAAAAAGAAGGAGTTCAAAAACAAAGAGGTGAACAAAAAAACATGTCGAAAAAGAAAAAATGGTTTCGCTCCCTTTTGCGTCACAGGCTGTTCATCGCTTTGTTGCTCGTTTTGCAAATCGTTCTTATCATCTTGTTTTTGAGCAACCAAAGCACCACTTCCAAGCTGATGAACCGCATTTTTCAAATCGCAAGCATTATAATCGCGCTTTGCATCATCGCAAGCCCGGATCGCCCTGCCTATCGCTTGACATGGATCTTTCTGGTCTTAGCCTTTCCTGTCTTTGGCGGACTTTTCTATCTTCTCTTTCGAGTGCAGACACACTCAAAGATGCTTCGCCGTCAAATGCAAAAGATCACAGACAGTGCGCGCCCTGCTTTTCTCTTAGCACCCGAAAAAACAGAGCCTGTCATGGCGGAAATCCCCGAACGAGCGCGTGAGATCCGTTATCTTGCCGAGATCGGCGGCTTTCCGATCTATGACCGCACAAAAACCGACTATCTTCCCTCCGGCGAGAGCTATCTTTCTTCCCTTCTTGCCGATCTTGAAAAAGCAGAAAAATACATTTTCCTTGAATTTTTCATCATTGAAGGCGGCGAAATGTGGGATTCGATCCACACAATCTTAAAGCGAAAGGCAGAAGCCGGCGTTGAAGTTCGCATTATTTATGATGACGTCGGTTGTTTTCTCCGTTTGCCGCGCGATTTTGTAAAAGATCTGAAAAAAGAAGGGATCTCCTGTATCCGATTCAATAAGTTCAGTGCCATACTCATGGCAACGCACAACAACCGCGATCACAGAAAGCTCGTTTCCATTGACGGCAAGATCGCCTACATGAGCGGACTCAATCTCGCGGACGAATACATCAACAAGATCCACCCCTTTGGGCATTGGAAAGATAATGGTATCCGCCTTGAAGGGCCTGCTGCATGGAGTGCTACCATGATCTTTTTGCAAATGTGGACGCTTGCGGAAAACAAACAAGAAGATTTCACAGGATATTTTCCCGAAAAAGCATTTTTTGATGCGCAAACCGTCGCAAACGGCTATGTTCAGCCCTATGCAGACACGCCCTTTGACGAAGAAAACGTCAGCGAGCACGTTTACACACAGATCATTACCAAAGCAAAAAAACATCTTTACATCATGACACCGTATCTCATCATTGAAAACAGCATGGTCGCGGAGCTGACACTCGCAGCCAAAAGCGGCGTTGACGTGCGCATCATCACACCACACCGCTGGGATAAGCGTGTCGTTCATTTCACAACCCGCTCCTATTATCGTGAACTGATCGCTGCAGGTGTGAAAATTTATGAATACACCCCCGGCTTTATCCATGCGAAATCCTTTGTGTGTGATGATGAGATCGCTACGATCGGCTCTGCCAACATGGATTTCCGCAGTCTTTATTTGCAATTTGAATGCGGCGTTTGGCTCTATAAGGCGAGCGCTGTCACCCAACTGAAAGAAGATTTTCTCGAAACACTGGAAAAATGCCAGCAGATTACTGCCAATGATTGCAAATCCAACACGTTGATCCGCTTTTTCCAGGACATCTGCCGCCTTTTCGCCCCATTGATGTAATTTTCTCGCTTTTCTTTCCCGCTTTTCTATGGGAAAAGAAAAGCCCCACAAAAGAAACCGCTCGTGGTTCTCCTCCTTTCATTTTCTGCGAACTTTAAAACTTATCGCCTCGCACAAAAACAAAGCCCCACAAAAGAAATCGTCCCGCGCCCTTCTC
>JBGVIG010000476.1:0-9099 GCA_045122995.1 Eubacteriales bacterium
GTATCGATCACTTTTCCACAAAAGCAGCTGCGGTGCAAACGCATGCACGCCTTGATGCAAGACACGCATGAGCATATCATGATAATTGGTCGTCCCGCCATAAACACCGGAGATCGCTTCCGGCGTGCCTGCACCGCCGTGCTGAACGATCGCAAGCGGTCTTTTTTCATTTCCGCTCAAGCGGAAATAAAGTCCCGTCATGACAAGATCTTTCATGATCTCTATGCGAAGCCGCCAAATGGTGTAACCTTCTTCTTCGGAAAGAAGCACAGCTTCTGTATGCGGTGGGGTTTGCGGTCTTTTTTGAGTCAGCGGAAAGCCGAGCATTTCACAAAGCTCCGCACGATATTTATCCGGCTCACCCAAGATCTTGCTTGCACGCTTTTTACGCTCCGCCGCGGCTTCTTTTTCGCGCGCACGAATCAATGCTTCGAGTCCCAAAAGGTATTCCTCTTTATAAGGCGCAGAATCGCCGTATCGTTCTCTGTAGATCATCGTAACCCCCAAGGCTTTTTGTTTTATGATATCATGGAACCACATAAAAAGCAAGAAAAAGCAGAGATTTTTCATCTCTGCTTTTCATTTTTAAAAAGTAAGCTTTCCGCCTGCAAATACGTGAGAGATCTCAATATCATCATTGAACGCCACGATATCCGCGTCCATGCCGCGTGCAAGCTTGCCCTTGGTCGCAAGGTTCATGATATCGGCAGGCGTTTTGGTGATCATCTTCACCGCATCAAGAAGTGAGATGCCTGCTTCTTTCACAGCAACACGAACAAGTCTGTCTGCTGTGGCGATACTACCGGCAAATGCACTTCTGTCCATCAGCTTGCAAACGCCGTCCTCGATGATAAATTCCGTGCTTTGCATAAAACCATGTGTCTGCGTTGTGCCTGCCAAAGCCAAGCTATCCGTTACAAGCGCGATCTTATCCGCACCCTTGATCTTATAGATGAGGCGAATCAGCTCGGGCGGCAGATGCTTGCCGTCGCAAATGATCTCTACGTACATATCGTCAGAGAGGTATGCCGTTTCGATCACGCCGAGTCTGCGGAAACCATGATCACGCGTGATGGTGGACGTGCAGGAATAAAGATGTGTCACAAGCTGACAGCCGTGCGCCATCGCGCGCATCATATCGTCATAGATCGCGTCCGTGTGTCCTGCGGAAGCGATGATGCCGTAATCACGAAGTGTTTTTACAAAGCATTCTCCTTCGTCATTTTCAGGGGCATAGCTCCATCTGGCGATCACGTCGCCGTATTTTTCAAGGAGAGGAAGATAATCCTCTGCCACAGGTGCTGTGATAAAATCCGCACATTGTGCACCCGCTTGCTTGCGGGAAAGATATGGTCCTTCCATATGTGCGCCAAGGATCGTGCCGAGCACACGCTCGTCTTGCATCGCTTTCGCCACGTTTTCCACCGAACGCGCCATGCTTGCAAATTCCGCCGCGGAGATCGTGGGACAAATGGAAGTAGTACCATGCTTCAAGTGGAAATTGCACCCCGACACAATATCGTCCACACTACCCTCAAAGGGATTACCGCCGCCACCGTGTGTATGGATATCAATAAAACCGGCGCTGACGAAAGAGCCCGTCATGTCATATTCCTCCGAAACGGGATAATCCGCCGCGGTCACGTCCATGATCTTGCCGTTTTTGAAATAGATATAGCCGTCAAAAATACTGTCTTCCAAAAGGATTCTGTCACACTTGATTCGTTTCATATGGCACCTCAAAGAAGCGAGCTGCTGTCGCCGTCAAGGTACAAGATCGCATGCGCGTGGCGACGAAGGATCGTTGCAGGACAATGCTCGTCGATCGTACCGGTAAGCGTTTCACGAACAGCGTTTGCTTTTGTTTTTGCAGGAACGATGCAGAAAAGATAATCGCCGGCAAAAAGAGTGGGAACGGTAAGCGTGATCGCCGTCTTCGGAACGTCGTCGATCTTAGCAAAGCAACCGTCATTCACCTGCTGATTGCGGCAAACCTCGTCAAGTGCCACAGGCTTTACCGCTGTTTTATCCTGAAAATCCGCAACAGGCGGATCATTGAACGCGATGTGACCGTTTTCACCGATGCCCATCACGACGATATCTGTCGGATACTGTGCGAGAAGTGCTGCATAACGCTTGCATTCTTCTTCCGCATCAGAAGCGGAAATATCAATGTAATTCACGCTCTTGAAAGGTGCAAGACCAAAGATCGCACGCTTCAAGAAGTTTCCAAAGCCCTGCGGTGCGTCCGCAGGAAGCCCAATATATTCGTCCATGTGGAAAGCGTTGACACGGTTCCACGGGATCTCGCTGTCCAAAGCAAGAGAAGCGAGAACTTCGTTCTGCGAGGGGGCTGCGGCAAAGATCATATTGATGGTTTCCTTGGTTGCAAGGAGCTCCAAAATCTTCGCTTTGATGTCAGCGCCGGCAGCCTTGCCCATTTCATCTCTTGTGTCATAAGTATTGACCGTCAAAAGGTCTTGTTTCCATGTTTTCATATCAAATCAACTCCAAAAGTTTTACTACCGCATCGGCAAAAGCGCTCTTTGCGTCTGCGTATTGATACGGATTCTCAAAGGAACGGCCGACAAGGGCGTTCAGTCCCGAGAAAAGCTGCAAATGCGGTTCGAGCGAAACAAAGAAATCTTCCTTTGCATATTCTCGGTGTGCCGAAAGGATCTCGCGGATCTTTGCTTCTCCTTTACCGGGCGGAACGATCGCACCGGCAGAAAGTGCATCTTTGATATGGAAATATGCAATATCGTCTTTCAGAAGGTCATAAGCCGCAGGATACGGATCCACCCCTTCCAAGACAAAGTTGCCCATATCAAAAACACATTTCAGCTCGCCACCGAAATGATCGAGCAGTTCACGGCAGCGTGCTGGAGTATCACCATAGATCTTTGCTTCATTTTCATGGCAAAGGGTAACGCCATGCTCACGCGCGAGAAGAACAAGTTTTTCAAGAGCCGCAAAAACTTCGCCCTTGTGCGCAGTGATTTCTTCTCCTTTGGGTGCATAAAAGCTGAACATACGAACGTATTTCGTATCCACCATATTTGCAGTTTCAAAAACACGCTTTGCTGTTTCCAAGTGCGCTTCCATATCACCGTCCAGCGTGATCTTGCCGAGCGGCGAGCCGATGGCAGAAACACCAACGCCAAAGAAGTCCAACTTTGCTTTCACTTCGCGCACTTCTTTTTCCGTCAGGACGGATACGTTTTTACCGTCAACGTGACGAAGCTCGATGTGGCCGAAGTTAAAGTGACGCACCGCCGAAAGCTGATCTTCCAAGCGATCTGCGTATTCATCGGCAAATGCCGAAAGTTTTAAGTTAACCATAGGATTCCTCTTATATCATAAATTTGCGGATCTCTTCTTCTTTTCCGCTGGCAAGCGAACGCTCGATCGCGTTCATGATAAAGACAGGAGAAATAAATTCTTCATAAGTGCAAGTCTGTTCACCGCCGCAAAGAATCTCATGGAATTCCTTGAACTCACGGTAGAACCAATCGCCGGACGAAGGAATGTCAAGGCTCTTCGTGCCTTTTTCTGCCATGCGTGCGGCATAATAGAGATAATTGCTGTCGATGAAAAGACCGACGCAGTCGTACTCCTCATAATGGAAAAGAACGTGGATCTGTTTGCCATTCTGCTTTGCGGTGACGGAAAGCGGGAATCTGCCGAATATCTCACAGACCATCTCGACAAGATGCTGTGCATAGAAATAGAAACCGCCATATGCGTTTTCTGCCGAGAAGGGTGCGCGCACAAAACCGCCGAGCGTTTTGCCGTCCACTTCATTTTTCGCATCATTTTTCAGTTCTTCCACATAAATATCCTGCTTGAGAGAAGAACCACCGGAAATGCGAACGTTATTTGCACGCAATTTCTGCATAAATTCGATAGCTTCCTCTTCCTTCACGGTGATCGGCTTATCAATAAACATGGGAATGCCGCTTTCAATATACGGCTTTGCGTATTTATAATGGTTATCGCCGTGGCGCGCAGTGATGATCAGACCGTCGATCTTGCCGACAGCGTCCGCATAGTCATTCATCACAGGAACACCAAACATGGCATTCAGTTTTTCTGCCGCAGGGATATCATCGCTGTAAACACCGACAACCTCCACGTCATGGAATTCTTCGTTATTTTTGATAAACTTCAGAAAGTTATTGGCGTGAGAATTTTCACAGCCGAGGATCGCGATTTTTTTCATGGAAAAATCCTCCTTAAAATTTGAGCGGAAGCGGATTTTCAGCGTGAACGGTTTCCGCAACGGAGATGATGCGAGCCGCCATTTCGGGTGTCACGTCCATCTCTTTGCCTTCGGTGATCTTATAGTAAAGCTGTTTATAAAGTGTTGCTGTACCAACATCAAAAGCGGTGCCGTTGAATTTTTCCGCTTCGGTATATTTGATCAGCTTTTCCGAGCAATAAACGGGATCGCCGGCATCATTTTTGAGGAAGGTTTCGATCACGGGACGTTCGGGGTTTTCGCCGTCCTTGATGTACGTCATTTCATAAGCCGCAGGCGTTGCCTTGAAGGTACCCTTTGTTCCTTGAATCTTGACGTTATAATTAGAGTAAGCGTCGGTATTGTTGATCTCAATATCAGCAAGAGGCTTACCGGGTGCCGCGATGAGGATCTTTGCATAGTCATCGCTGTCGCCGCTTGTCAGCGCGGTGTCAAGCTTGCTGTAAACGACTTTCGCATTTTCATCGAAATCAAGAAGGCCGAGTGCGATGCCGATCGGGTGAGGACCTGTATTATAAACACCGCCTGCACATTTTTTCTGCAAGGTCTGCCAGTCCCAACGACGGGAAAAGCTGTTATAACGAATGCTGATCTGCTTGATGTCACCGAGCTTACCGGACTTCACAAGATCATGCGCAAAAACATAGAAAGGTGCAAGGAAAGTCTGCTGGAAAACGGCGAGTGTCACACCTTTTTCCTTTGCGATCTTGATCAGCTCGTCACATTCGTAGCGAGAGCGCGCAAAGGGTTTTTCCACAAGCACGTTCATGCCGTGAAGAAGAAGGTCTTTGGTGATGGGATAATGCATTTCGGAATATGTGGAATTGACAACGAGGTCAATGTCATCACACGCGAAAAGCTCGTGATAATCTGCAAAGGTTTTGCAGCCGGGATAGATTTTTTCAGCAACGTCGCGGCGGAATTCTTCCGCGTCAACGACGTATTTCACGTCGTAATAAACGTTGTCTGCACTGCGGTAATAGTTGCCGTGAATATTTTTACCGCTTCTTCCCTGACCGATAATGGCAAGATTCAATTTTTTCATAATACATACACTCCTTTTCGTTTTGAGGTAAGATACGATGGAATTCATCACAATTTCATTATAAGGTGAATTTTTCACAAAGTAAATGGCAAAATCTACATTTCTATATTGTAAAAAGTGAACCATCATGCTATAATGAAAGCATCGGAAGGAGGTATGCTGCTTGCAAGAAAACGGTCATACCCTTGAAAGCAAAAACTTTTTTTATAAACACGCGATCTCCGAAAACATGCCCCCGAACACCTATTCCATGCATACGCACAATATGTATGAGCTCCTCTACTTTCTTGAGGGTGATGCCACGCACATCATCGAAGGCAGAAAATACAAATTGAAACAAGGCGATCTTCTCTTGATCCGCCCTTTGCACTATCATTTCATTCAAATTGATTCACCTGCCAACTACGAAAGATACGACATTCTTTTCGACATTGAAAAGCACGCGGTGGAAAGTGCGCGCCTGATTCCCGATGAGATCGAAGTCATCAACCTTGCAGGAAATGCGATTGCTGATGATATTTTTCGCAAAACGGACTATTATCATCAAAATTGTGACACCGAAACCTTTGAAAAGATCCTTTCTCATCTGCTCACAGAGCTTTTTTATAATCTCAGTATCGCTCCCGTGCAAACGCACGAAGCCTTTGACACACTTTCTCCCCTGCTCTCCAAGGCGCTCGCTTACATCAATGAAAATCTTTGCACGCTCAAATGCGTGGAGGAGATCGCAAAGAATCTTTTCGTCAGCGAAAGCTATCTTTTCCGTCTTTTCAAAAACGAGCTTCATCAAACACCGAAAAAATATATTTCGGACAAGCGCCTTCTTTTGGCACAGCGCATGATCGCAGAGGGCCAAAAGCCCGTCCATGTATATGAATCCTGCGGATTTCATGATTACACCGCTTTTTATCGCGGTTATACTGCCTTTTTCGGACATTCTCCGTCCCAAGAAAAGCGGAAATTGCCCTAACGGGCGGCAGCAGTCACCGATTGCTCGCCTATTGTAGGTTTCAGTGCCTTCAAGCAAAGCGGCGAGGGCGATCCGAGAATTTTCCTATATGTAAAAAAGCACGGATTTTTTGCTCCTTCTCATAAGAATGTTTGTAAATTTCATCAGAGGCGTTGTTCCATTTGTGTTATAACGGAACTAGCGAAAAGCATCGCCCTTGGGGAAAGGTGGCGGCGTAGCCGACGGAGAGGGTAAAACTGCGCGAAAAGAACCCTCTCACCCGCTATTGCGGGAGTTCTCCCAAAGGTAGGGCCACACATAAACGCATGTATGTCTTTAGGGGCATAGGCTTCGCCCAAGGTGTTTGTAATACAAAGGCGAAGCTGGCGATAAAATAGAACGATAAATAAGAATTTGTAGGTGCGATAATGATTATTTTAATTACAGGAGCATCCCACACGGGAAAAACAGCACTTGCCCAGCAACTGCTTGAAAAATATAAATATTCATACTTGTCCATTGACCACTTGAAGATGGGGTTAATTCGTAGTGGAAACACAAAACTCACACCGATAAGTGATAATAGCGATTTGACTTCCTACCTATGGCCGATTGTTCGAGAAATGATAAAAACTGCCGTTGAGAACAAGCAGCACTTAATTGTTGAAGGTTGCTATATTCCGTTCGATTGGCAAAAGGACTTTGACGCCGAATATCTTGAAAACATCAAATATTTCTGCCTTGTAATGAGTGAGGAATATATCAGAAACCACTTTGCTGACATAAAGAAATATGCAAATGCCATTGAAAATCGTTTGGATGATGAATGGTGTACAATGGAGAGTGTATTGGCAGATAATGCAGAAATATTAGCCCTCGCACAGAGGTATAATGTGAACTATATACTCATTGAAGACAAGTACGAAATCAATATTGATTTATAGCGACAAATTCCAATTTATCGAGCAGAACAAAACGCCCCGACAGAAATACTGTCGGGGTTCTTCTTTGGATTCAGTCTATGGAATCTTCATAGTCAATAGTCACTATGATTTTGCGGCAATGTTCACAGCGATAAGCAGGAGCACTCCAAGCGGAGATTCTCATATCGTCTTTTCCTTTGAGGATCGTCAATTTATCTTCATTTTTGCTCCACAACGTTCTTTGACCATAAAAATAACCAAGCTCCATTTCAGCGCCACATTTTGGACATGTCATCTTCCAAAACCGCCTTGAAGTGATCTATTTTATTTTTCATTTCAACGTCTGCGGCAGATGTGCCATTGTTTTTTCCACCAAAAGCGAGATCTCGGATTTCGATGCACCGTAAACCGTGGTATCCAGCACACCATGTGTGGGTGCTTTCCATTCTGCACCTATGGAAGCTTCTCCACCACGCATACCAAGGATTGAGCCGACTGTGGCACCGTTGCAATCCGTGTCAAAGCCCGTTTCCACCGCCATGCAGATGGATCTTCCGTAATCCCCTTCGCCATAGAGAAGCGCCGCCACAACAACGAGCGCATTGGAGATCGTATGGCACCAATCGTGTGTATTGCGATCGTCCCAAGTTGTATGGATATCCGCGAAAGCCTCTTCCTTGGAAACGCCTGCGTCATAGCGCGACAAAAGACGTGTGATCGCCTCATAAAGTCTGGAGGTGGCAGGAATTTCGGCAAGACCGCCCAAAATAATATCTTTGATATTATCCGTCACCGCGGCAACAGCAAGCATCGCCGCCACGAACATCTCACCGTAAATACCGTTTTTCACATGAGAGATCGAAGCGTCGCGCCATGCCATCTCTGCTGCAAGCGCAGGATCGCCGGGATTTATGTAACCGAAATAGTCACCGCGGATCTGCGCACCGATCCACTCACGGTAAGGATTCTGATACATCGCGGAAAAAGGCGGCTGATAACCGCGCGTGAAATTGAGAAGCGCCACTTTTTCCGCCGTATAATAAGAAGGAAGCGGCTGTCTTTCCAGCCAAAGCTCCATCACGTTTTTCGGCGTGAAATCCTTGCCGTATTTTTCAATGAGAATTTGCGCCAAAACGACATAATTCGTATCATCGTCCCACGGTGCGCAGGTCATCTCATCGGCAAGACAGCTCGTGCGGATACGGCTCTTATATTTGATATCCTTGCGACAGATATAACGCGTCATCGGATAATTCTCCGAATCCTTCAAAAACTGTGTCAGCTCATCAAGCTTTGCGCCTTCACAAGGCTTGCCGAGCAAACAACCGCAGATTCTGCCGTACCAAGCACCTGAAAGCTTTTGACGCATGGTTTCTCTATCCAAAGCTTTTTCTGCGGCAAACGCATACGGACGGCGAAGCGCGCGAATTGCCTCCAGCTCGTTTGGCTCCTGATAGGGATAATCCGCACGGATATCCGCATTTTTCACGATGCGATAAAGCACGTTTGCCATATCCGTTTTGTATTCGCTGTTGTTCATGTGATGCACAGCATCGAAAACCGCTTTGTGCTCCTCAATATCGAGCCCTTCTTCGATCGACTGTCGATATTCCGTGGGAAGCGTATTGGAATATGCGCTGTCGAGGCCGTAAACGTCGGGCAAGATGTTATATTTTTTGTAAGACATTTTCCGTTCTCCTTTTTGGTTTCCATAATATTTCCGCAAATATTCTACCATATTTTTCGAAAAAAATCGAGCCTTTTTTTTATTTTTCCTAAAATTTAGCGTTTACGGAAAACATAAAATTCGACACGACTTGACAAAATGGCGGTTTTATGGTAGAATCTCTCTCGCTATGAGGGAGTAGCAGGCGCGATTTTCGCGTAGCAAGTCAACATACTGACCGAAAGGTCTGGCTTG
>JBGVIG010000477.1:0-2691 GCA_045122995.1 Eubacteriales bacterium
ATATTTTTAAGAGGAACTTATGGAAAAAACAAGAAGAAATTTCGATGGGAGAAATAAGCCGCAGGCACAGGACGACGGTTCTGTGATCGTCGGCAGAAACCCCGTCATGGAACTTTTGAAGAGCGGACGGGAGATCGAAAAGCTTTATATTCAAAAGGGCGAGCGAGAGGGTTCGATCACAAAGATTTTTGCCGAAGCGAAAAAACGCGGCATCGTGATCTCCGAGGTGGACAAAAAACGCCTGGACGAGCTTGCTTTTGGTAATGCACATCAAGGTGTTGCGGCGGTGGCTTCTTCCCTTACATACAAAACTCTAGATGAGCTTGTGGAGATAGCAAAAGAACGCGGAGAGAAGCCGCTCATCGTTGTTTGTGACGGTGTGGAAGATCCGCATAACCTCGGCGCGATCATTCGTTGTGCTGACGGTGCCGGTGCGCACGGTGTTGTCATTTCCAAGCGCCACGCGCCCGTCATTGGACAAACAGTGTTCAAATCTTCTGCCGGTGCGGCGGAGCATGTTGCTATCGCAAAAGTTGCTAACATCGCGTCTGCGGTGGAGGAACTCAAGGAACTTGGCGTTTGGACGTTTGCGGCGGAAGCTGGCGGAACGTCTTATCGTGACACCGACTTTGACTGTGCAACAGCGATCGTCATGGGCAGTGAGGGTGACGGCGTTTCCAGACTTGTGCGTGAAAAATGTGATTTCACCGTGTCGATTCCTATGCGCGGAAAAGTTAACTCTTTGAACGTTTCCACAGCGGCGGCAGTCCTGCTTTTTGAAGCTGCGGAAAAACAGCATAAACAGTAAAAAATAAAACTGACAATATAAAATATTACGGAGGAAAAGCTTCATGGCAAAGAATGAAAATGCCGAAAACAAGGTGAATCAGAATGCCGGTGAGAGCGGTGCGCAAGGTCTTTTGCGCAGACTCGGCAAGCATTTTGACACCAAACGCGTCGCTTCTGAAAAAAAGGCGATGAAAAAACTCGATCATATCGAGGACGAGGACGCAAAAACTGCTGACCTCGAATACGTTGCTACCGTGGAAACCAAAATCCCCGATAACGAAACAGAGGAGATCCCCTCTGCCGTTGCGGAAACCGCGGCAGAAACCGATAACCTCACAGAAGAAGAATATGCAGATCTTTATGCGAAGTATCTTGGTGAAAACACAGGTACAGGTACCGGTGAGATCACTTATGATGCAGTTTATGCCCGCATGATGGCAAATGAAGCTGTCGAGGCAGATATTCAGAACAACACCGAAGAGGTTGCTGAATCTGATGTTGTCAAAAACATTGACGAAGCAGAAAAATATGTAGATGCCATCACTGCAGAAACCGAACGTGCAAAATCCATGCTCGGTACCTCTGATGACCTTACAGGTAACTCTAATTTTGATGTTGCCGCTTATGAACCCGAACTGACCGATGAAGTGGAGTCCTTGGAGGACGAAACACTTGAAGAACCGCTCAAAGAGCAGGACGGTATTGTTTTCAATCCGAATGCCAATACCGACACAGAAATGATGACAGCATTTGGTTTGAATCCCGAAAATACCAATACAGACGGCAATTTTAAGGAATACCCTTTCTCTGATACGGCAGATCTGCAATCCACAGAAGAAATTTCTCTCAAAGAATTGGAAGCAGAAGAAGCACAGCCCGTTTCTCTCCCCGAAACCGAAAGTGAAGCTTTCGAATATGTGAACCCCGAGCAGAACAAAACGATCTTGTCCATTTTCAAATCGAAATATCGCTTTGTGAAAGTCAGAATGGTACTTTCCTTTGCACTTGCGGCACTTTTGCTTTTCTTTGAAAATACGGAATTTTTCTCCGATCTTTTTACAGACACCATTACATACGTTTTTGTTGACTGGCTTCTTGCGATGGCAAGCGTTGCGCTTGTGTTTGACCGCATCGTTCTCGCAATTCAGTCCTTGCGTAAATTTACGATCGACGTTGACAGCATCACGCTTCTCGCTTTTGCTCTTTCGCTCATTACAACGATCGTGACCATCTGTGTGGCACCTTCGTATTCTCATCCCACGCTTTACAATTTCCCGCTTGCCGTATGCGTATTTCTCAATACGGTATCCCTTTTCATTTCGCTTCGCCGCGATATCTATTCGTTCCGTGTGATCTCCTCTTCGAACGTGAAGAAAATGCTCGTTCGCCTTGGTGATGAATCCAAGGAAGTGACTCCCGAAGAAAAAGAATTTGTCGGTGAAGGCGCTGAAGTTTGTCTGATCAAGAGAGCAGACTTCGTTTCCAACTACTTTGCTTGCAGAAAAGAAGTTCCTGCTTCCAAAAACGCAATGAAGGTTCTGCTTCCGCTCAGCCTTCTTGTTTCGATCGTTTTCTTCGTGCTTACTAAATTCGTTGCAGGTGAAGGTGTGATCGAAAGCCTTGGTGTGGCATATGCTTCGTTCTTTATGTGCGCACCTTTTGCGGCATTTATCTCTTACGCATATCCGATCTATCTCGCTTCCGGCCGTGCATTTGCTTGCCGCAGCGCGATCATCGGTGATAAGAATGCAGAACGCTATCGTAACACTTCCGTGGTTGCGCTCCGCGATAAAGACGCGTTCCCCGTTGGTAAAACACAGGTGAAGAATATTCGTCTTTACGGCGACCGCAAGATCGAAAATGCGATCTATCACGCAGCGAGTGTCTTCGCGAAAGTTGGTG